>JAKACD010000040.1 GCA_021821785.1 Thermoplasmata archaeon | reverse complement strand
GGAGATCTCCCCATCCCTCGGGCACCGGGTCGTCGACAGGCGTCCCTCGCGCAGCCGGTCGTAGAACCGGGAGAGCCGGGTCTCTTTCTCGGTCTCGAGCGGAAAGAAGTCGAGGAGGAACGGACGGCGCTCTCGCGGGGCCATCGTCGGTGGGGTCGTCGATCCGGTGGGGGCCGGCGCGGAGGCAGTCTCGACCACCGGGGCCGCCGGACCGGGCGCGTCGGTCCGTCGTTTCGTCCGCGGAGCGACCGACGGCTCGCTCATGCTCCCCCCTTCGGGCCGTAGACCATGACCGAGTGGACGTTCGCGCTGCCCGAGAGATTGTGGACGAGGGCCCACTCGGGGTCCGGCGCCTGGCGAGCGGCCGGCACTTCGCGGGCGAACTGCTGGTAGACCTCGACGGCCTGGGCGATGCCCGTCGCCCCGAGCGGGTGACCGCATCCCAATAGGCCGCCGCGCGGGTTCACGACCAGCTCTCCGCCGACGTCGCCGCGCCCGTCGGCGGCGAACCGTCCCCCCTCGCCCGGTGCGCAGAGGCCGAGCGACTCGTATTCGATGATCTCCGAGATCGTGAAGCAGTCGTGCACCTCGGCCAGGTCGAGGTCGTGCACCGAGATCTTCGCCATCGAGAGCGCCTCGCGGGCGGCGTGCTTCAGTCCGACCCAATCGGTGAGCGAACCTGCGTTCGCGAGATTATGGAAATCCGAGTACTGGCCCGTGCCCCGGACCCAGGCCGGGCGGTCCGAGTACCGACGCGCGAACTCCTCCGCGACCAGGACCACGGCGGCCGCCCCGTCGGTCATGGAGGAACAGTCCCCCAGCTTGAGCGGCGGCGCCACGAGCGGGAGGCGCATCAGCTTGTCCCGGGAGAAGGTCTTCTCGTAGAACTGGGCGTACGGGTTCGTGTTCGCGAACCGATGGTTCTTCTCCGAGACCGCGGCGAGCTGCTCCTCCGTGGTCCCGTACTCGAGCATGTGCCGCTGGGCGACCATGGCGAAGAATGGGGGGGCGGTCGCTCCGTGGGGGCCGTCCCAGGGACGGTCCATCACGCAGCCCATCGCGGTATTCGCCTCCGCCATCGACGGAATGTTCATCTTTTCGATCCCGACCGCGACCGCGACGTCCGAGAGGCCCGCCGCGATCGCGGCATACGCCGATCGGATCGCCGACTGCCCGGAGGCGCAGGCGAGCTCGGTGCGTTGGAGGATCCGGTGCGGTTTGAGGCCCATCTGCTCGGCGGCGAGCGGCGCGACATGGGACTGGAACGCGAACCGCTCCGGCTCCGCGGCGCCGACGAAGAGCGAATCCACATCGTCCGCCCGAAGGGCGGGCACGGCGCGGAACAGCGCGGCGCCGACCTCCTGGGCGAGCTCGGACCACGTCGCGGGCCGGACGCCCCACTTCGTCGTGGCGCCGCCTACGAGGGCCACCCTCCGAGCGCTCATGCCGCCCCCTCCGAACGGATCGCGGCCGCGAGGCGATCGCCGGCGGCGGTGGTCGAAAGATGGCCCCCCTGGTCGTAGGTGCGGGCCGACCCGTCCGCCAGGACCGAGGCGATGGCCCGCTCGAGGCGGTCGGCTTGCCGGACGAGCCGGGAGTCGTGGTGGCGATCGGCGAGCCAGCGCAGCATCTGCTCGACCGCGAAGAACGTCGCGAACGGGTTCACCTGGTCCTTGCCCGCGTACTTGGGAGCGCTGCCGTGGACCGGTTCGAACATCGCATGATGGTCCCCGATGTTCCCGCCCGAGGCGAACCCCATCCCCCCCTGGAGGACGGCGGCCAGGTCCGTGATGATATCGCCCATCATGTTCGGGGCGACCACGACATTGTACCGCTCCGGGTTCCGCACGAGCCATTGGGTGAACGCATCGACGTACGCGTAGTCGCGTTCGATCTCGGGGTAGTCGCGGGCCACGCGGTCGAACGTCTCGCGGAAGAACCGGCAGCCTTCGAGCACGTTCGACTTATCGACGCAGGTGAGCCGCTTCTTGCCGTCCTCGGGCGCCCCCCGCGGGCGGTGCCGGGCGAGCTCGAAGGCGTAGCGGATCACGCGCTCGGCGCCCTTGCGCGTGATGAGCCGGGTGTCGACGGCGACCTCGGTCTCCCGAGCGCGCGTGAGCCGACCGCGGGCCGGCGTGTAGAGACCTTCGGTGTTCTCCCGCACGATCACCATGTCGACGTTCCGGGGGGACCAGACCTCGTGGTAGGCGCCGCTGATGCGGTGCCGGACGCCGGGGTAGAGCTTGCACGGCCGAACGTTGGCGTACAGGTCGAGGTTCTCCCGTAGGCCGAGCACGAGCGCGCGCCCGGCGATATCCCCGTTCGGGAGGAGGGCGCCGGGCCAGCCGACGGCGCCGAGCAGGATCGCATCCGCCTGGGCAGCGGCCGCTTCGGCCTCCGGCTCCCATTCCCGACCGGAGGCGAGGTAGTACTGGCCGCCCCCGGGGTAGGTGGTGAGGTGCCACGGTGCGGGGCCGCCCTCCGCGAGCGTCGCGAGGATCTTCTCGCCTTCGCGGATCACCTCGGGCCCGGTGCCGTCCCCCGGGTAGACCGCGACGGCGTAGCCCGCCTCTTTCATGGGGCCGCTCCGCTCCCCGCCGAACGGGCCGCCAGCTCGCGGCGCACCTTTTCGACCAGGCCACCTGCCTCGAGGAGATCGAGCAGGTGGTGCGGGAGCGGGGGGAACTCGACCGAGCGGCCCGAGCGCAGGTTCGTGACCCGGCCCGCCCGCATCTCGATGCGGGCGCGGTCGCCCTGCTCGAAGAGCGCCCGGACCCCGGCCGCCTCGATGGTGGGGATCCCGAGGTTGATCGCATTGCGGAAGAAGATGCGCGCGAACGAATCCGCCACGACCGCGCCGACGCCGATCGCCCGCATCGCCTGCGGCGCGTGCTCGCGGCTCGACCCGCTGCCGAAGTTCTCGCCGGCGAGAATGATGTCCCCCGGTCGGGCCTCGCGGGCGAACTCCGGGAGCGCGATCTCGAAGACGTGCTTCTTGAGCTCGTCCGGGTCGATGATCGTGAGATACTTCCCCGAGATGATCTGGTCGGTATCGATGTCCCGCCCGAGCGTCCAAACGCGCCCTTCGATGACGTCCTGCATGGTCTCGATCGTCCTCAGAGGAATTCGCGCGGGTCGGTGATCTCCCCGCGGATCGCGGTCGCGGCGACCGCGGCCGGCGACATCAGGTAGATGCGGGCCTCCTTCGCCCCCATCCGCCCGGGGAAGTTCCGGTTCGAGGACGAGGCGCAGACCTCCTCCGGCGCGAGGATGCCCATGTTGCCGCCGAAGCAGGCGGAGCAGCTCGAGTTGGTGAACACCGCACCGGCCTCGGTGAACGTCTCGATGAGACCCTCGTGCAGGCACTGCTCGTAGATCGCGGTCGAGGCCGGGGAGACGATGAACCGAACCCCCTTCGCGACCTTCTCGCCCTTCAGGATCGCCGCGCCTTCGCGGAGGTCCTCGATCCGGGCGTTCGTGCACGACCCGAGGAAGACCTGGTCGACCTTCACGTGCTCCCGAGCGACCTCGGGCAGCGGGCGCACGTTGTCCGGGGAGTACGGGCACGCGACCATCGGCGGCATCCCGTCCACATCGACGTCGATCGTCCGTTCGTACCGCGCATCGGGGTCCGGCGTCAGCGGATGCATCGGATGCTTCGCGATGCCCCGAAGATAGTCGAACGTGGTCTGGTCGGGGGCGACCATCCCGGCCTTCGCCCCCATCTCGGTGGTCATGTTGCAGATCGTGAACCGCTCGGGCATCGACAGCCCCTGGATCGTGGGCCCGGTGTACTCGACCGCGCGGTACTGCGCCCCCGTGGTCCGGACCTCGCCCAGCACCTTCAGGACCAGGTCCTTCGCCGTCACGCCCTTGCCGAGAGCGCCCCGCGCGCGAACCTGGATCGTCGTGGGGACCTTGAGCCAGAGGCGACCCAGCGCGAGGACCGCGGCCATTTCGGTCGGGCCGATACCGGTCGCGAGGGCCCCCATCGCTCCCAGCATGTTCGTGTGGGAATCCGTGCCGACCGCGAGGTCGCCCGGAACGACCCAGCCGTTCTCCGCCAGGATCTGGTGGCAGATCCCGTGACGGCCGACGTCATAGAAGTGCGGCAACCCGGTTTCCGCCGCGAACTTGCGGAGGATACGGTGCAGCACCGCGGCCCCTTCGGTCGACGCCGGCACCCAGTGGTCGATCGCGATCACGACCCGGTCCGGGTCCCAGACCTTCTGGGCGCCCATCTGGTGGAACGGCCCGACCGTCTGGGCCCCTTGCTCGTGCATCATCGCCAGGTCGACCTGTCCTTCGACGATCTGTCCCGGCACCAACCGTTCGACGCCGCTCGCGCGGGCCAGGACCTTCTCCGCGAGCGTGGCCCCATACCCGTTCGATGCGCTCATGCTTTCTCCGGTCGGAGGCCGACCGCCTCGACCATCTTCCAGAAATCCGTGTCGGACAAGCCGGGACGCTCGTAGAGGGCGCGGTAGTGGTGGAGGAACCGTCGCAGGTCCTCCTTGGAGCGCGCTTCCGTCTCGCGCTTCACCCGCGAGAGCAGCTCGAGCAGGATGGGGTCCGGGGCGGTCAGCCCGCGCTCCTTGAGCTTCTCCACGATCGCCGACTTCCCCGTGTGCTTTCCGAGGATCATCTGGCGTCGGCGACCGACGACCTCGGGCTGCAGGGGCTCGTAGGTCAGCGTGTGTGCGAGGATCCCGTGCGTGTGGATCCCGGCCTCGTGCGAGAAGGCATTGTAGCCGACCAGCGCCTTGTTCGCCGCGACCGGCACGCCCGCGGTCTCTTCGACCAGCCGGGAGAGCTCGTGCAGCCGGTCCGTGCGGATACCGGTCTTCGCCCCGTAGAGCGCCTCGAGCGAGAGGACAACCTCCTCGAGCGAAGCGTTCCCGGCGCGCTCGCCGAGCCCGTTCACGCAGACCTGCGGCGCCCGCGCTCCGCACTCGACGGCGGTGAGGGTGTTGGCGGTCGCGAGCCCGAAGTCATTGTGGCAATGGACCGAGAGGTCCTTCGGATGGACGCGGCGCTGGAACTCCTCGAGGTACCAGCGGAAGGTGAGCGGGGTCATGATCCCGACGGTGTCGGCCACGACGAGTCGGTCCGCCCCCGCGTCCTGGACGCCCCGGTAGAGCCGTTCCACGAAGTCGAACGGCGCGCGTACCGTGTCCTCAGTGACGAAGGCCACGTGGAGCCCGGCGTCCTTCGCCTGCTTGACCGTGGCGAGGGCCGCCGCGTGGACCTGCTCCTGGGTCATCTTGAGCTTGTACCGGAGGTGGACCTGGCTGGCCGCGACGAAGATCGCGATATGGCTCGCCCCGCTCCGGATCACGGCATCGACATCGCTCGCCACCGTGCGCGCTGCGGCCAGGATCTTCGAGCGGAGCCCGGCGTGGGCCAGGCGGTGGACCGCCTCGGCCTCCTCCTCCGAGACGACGGGGATTCCCGCGTTGACGATCCCGACACCGATCTCGCTCAGGAGCTCGGCGATGCGGAGCTTCTCCTCGGGAGAGAAGTGGACTCCCGGCATCTGCTCGCCGTCGCGCAGCGTCTCGTCCCACACGACGATCGACTCCGGAACATGCCGGCCGTGGATCGTGTTCTCGTGGTAGTTCTCAACGAGTCGCTCCTCGACCATCCGCGCTTCTACCGTCCCGGCGGAATTAACCTTTGTCGCGCGCCCGCCGGCCCGGCCCTCTCCGACCCGCGCCGGTGCGGCTCTCGGCCCATTTCTTAAATAGAGACCCGACCTGAAACGAAGTACCGATTGGAGGCGAACTCATCTCGAGAGTTCCATGACGATGCCTGCATCCCGCTCCGCGCCGATTTCCAGCGAAACCGGATCCGAAGCGTCTCCGCCGCCGCTCGAGCTCGCCGACCTGAGCGTGATGATCGGGGGCCAGGGAGGGGACGGGACCCTGACGGTCTCGGACCTGCTCGGCCGCTACTTCCGAAAGCGCGGTCTCTACGTGTACACCTCCCGCAACGTCCTCTCGCGCATCCGGGGGGGGCATGCCGACGCCTCCGTACGCGCCAGCCGGGAGCGCGTCGCCGCGGTGAAATCCCAGGTCGACGTTCTCGTGGCGTTCGACAACGAAGCGATCGAGATGGGCCGGACCGAGCTCGCGCCCCATGGGTACATCCTCTACGACTCGACCACCTTCCACAGTGAGCTTCCCAACTCCGCGGGCTTTCCCTTCGCCACGCTGGTCGGGGGCCAGCTCGGCCAACCGATATTCAAGAACACCGCCGCGTACGGGGCCCTTTCCATCCTCCTGGGCTTCGACGCGCAGGTCACCCGGGAAGTGATCGAGGAGCGGTTCAAGCGTCGGGGCGCCGAGGCGCTCGAGAAGAACCTCAAGGCCCTCGAGATCGGCCGAAAGGCGGCGATCGACGCCCACGGCGTCGCGAACCGGTATTCGGTCGTCGGGGGCGACGCGCACAACCTGGTCCTCACGACGGGCAACCAGGCCGCGGCGCTCGGGTTCGTCGTGGGCGGCGGCCGGTTCTTCGCCGGGTACCCGATCACTCCCGCGACGGAGATCATGGAGTACCTCCAGCGGTACCTGCCCCCGTTCGGAGGCGTGGTCCGCCAGGCCGAGGACGAGCTCGCAGCGATCAACATGATCATCGGGGCGTCCTACGCCGGGAGCCGGGTGATGACGAGCACGAGCGGGCCCGGTCTTTCCCTCATGACCGAAGGGATCGGTCACGCCGGGGCCGCGGAGATCCCGATCGTGGTCGTCGACTGCCAACGGGTCGGTCCGTCCACGGGCCAACCGACGCGGAACGAACAGTCGGACCTATCGCACCTCGCGAACCTGGGTCATGGGGAGTTCCCCCGCTTCATCCTCTCCCCCGCGACCCCCGAGGACGCCTTCCACCTGACGATCGAGGCACTGAACCTCGCCGAGAAGTGGCGCCTGCCGGTCCTGCTCCTCATGGACCAGGCCCTCTCCCAGAACACGGCGACGAGCGCGCGGTTCGACCTTTCCTCCGTGCGGATCGACCGCGGCGGGCGGCTGTCCCCGGAGCAGGTCGAGAAGCTCGCGCAGTACAAGGGCTACGAAGTGACCGAGGACGGACGGACCGCGGTCGCTCCGCCCGGGACTCCGGGCATCTGGAGCGAGGTCACGGGCAACGAGCACGACGAGTGGGGCCACGTCTCCGTGAACCCGGCGAACCGGGTCCGGATGATGAAGAAGCGAATGGAGAAGATGACGAAGGCTCGGGCCGACCTGCCGAGCGCCCGTATCGAGGGGCCCGAGACGGCCCGGATCGGGTTCATCGGCTACGGCGGCACGTCGGGGCCGATCGAGGAGGCGCTCCGGCTCCTGGGGGCCCGCGGCATCCGCGCCCGCTACTTCCAGGCCCGCACGGTGTACCCGGTGCCGGTGCAGGAGCTCGATCCGTTCCTCAAGTCGGTCGACGTCGCCTACATCGTGGAGCACAACTACACGGGCCAGTTCGCCCGGCTGATCCGGGAGAACCTGCCCTGGCATCACACCAAGCTGCGCTCGATCCTCAAGTTCGATGGTGCGACGTTCCGCGCGCCCGAACTGGTCGCCCGCGTCCAGGAAGGAGGCTCCCCATGACGCAATCGGCAAAGCCGGTCCCACCGATCTGGTGCCCGGGCTGCGGGGACTTTGGGGTGCTCGCCGCCGTGAAGAAGGCCGCGTCGAACCTGAAGATCCCGGTCCACGAGCTGGTGCTGGTCGGCGGCATCGGCTGCTCAGGGTCGATCCACAACTTCATCGAGATCAATGGACTGCACGCCCTCCACGGCCGTCTTCTCGCGCAGGCGGTCGGCGTGAAGCTGGCGAACCCGTCGCTCACCGTGGTCGCGGCCGGCGGGGACGGGGACGGCTACGCCATCGGGATGGGCCACTTCATGCACGCATTCAAGAAGAACGCCTCGATCCTCTACATCGTCATGAACAACGAGACCTACGGCCTGACGAAGGGCCAGGCCTCCCCGACGAGCCAGATCGGGTTCGAAGGGAACGTCGAGCCGCCCTTCCACGCGATCCTATCGGCGCTCTCGATCCCCGCCCCGAACTTCGTGGCCCGCACGTTCTCGGGGGACCCGAAGGGGATGACCGCGATCCTCGAGGAGGCGCTCCGCTTCAACCGGGAGGGCCGCGGCTTTGCCTTCGTGGAGGACCTCTCTCCCTGCGTCACGTACAACGACACGTACAAGCTCTGGCGCGAGAAGGTGCTCGACGTCTCGAAGGTGCCCGGCTACGACCCGACCGACAACAAGACGATGTTCCGGCTCTGCCTCGAGACGATCGAACAGGGGCGCATCCCGATCGGGGTGATGCACCGGCCGAAGGAGGTCGCGCAGGATGGGCTCGAGCGCAAGCTCATCGGCGACGGACCCGGTCCGGTTCGCACCGACATCCGCCTCGAATCGAACCTGGCCGCCTACCAGAAGCTTCTCTCGGGTCTCAGCTAGCCGGGACGAGAGCGGTGGGAAAGCGGCCCCGGGGGGGCGGGACGATCTGGATCGGCATCGACGACACGGATAGCCCGCGCGGCGGGTGCACGACGTGGGTCCTCACGGAGCTCCTTCGGCTCGGCCGCGAGGAAGGGGTCGATCTCCTGGGAGAGCCTCGGCTCGTGCGTCTCAACCCGAACATCCCCTGGAAGACCCGGGGGAACGCGGCCCTCGCCGCTCGCTTCGGGCACGGACGCGGCCCCCGGCGCAAGGTCGGCGAGGTCGCGGGCCGTACGATCTGGTCGTATGCCGAAGGCGGCCCGCTCCCTGAGGCCGAAGGGCGCCGCTTTCGCGAGGCGGCCTGGGCCCGGGTCCTGGCCGGTGCCCGGACCGGAGAGCGCGGCACCGACCCCGCGCTGGTGGCGATCGACCATCGCCTGCCCGCCGAGGGCTACTGGCGCGCCGTCCGCGAGGTCGTCGCGGTCGGCCAGGTCCGACGGCTGCTGGACGAGCACGGCGCCTGGTACCGCACCCGGGGAAGTCGCCGGGGGCTCATCGGGGCCGCGGCCGCCATCGCCTGGCCCGGTCGCCGGGTGACCTGGGAACTCATCGCCTATCGGACCGCCGAACGGGTGGGGCGCGAACGGTCGGTCGACGCCGCCAGCGTACGCGCGGCGGCCCGGCGCTACTCCTCGTTGTTCCTGTGCGACGATCCCCGGACGCGGCGGCTCCTCGTGGCGCCGCACACGGACTGTCCGATCCTCTTCGGCCTTCGCTCGACGCGCCGGTCTCCGCTCCCGGCGGCCCGCGAAAGGGTCCGATCGGAGCCGGTCGATCGCTGGGTCGTCTTCCGGACGAACCAGGCCTCGGGCGACCACCTCGTGGACCGCGCCTGGGCGGAGACGGCCCCGTTCTCGTCGGCCCGCTTCCGGGCGACGGTGCGCGACTGGCCTACAGCGGGCGCCGGTGGACACGTGCGGATCCCGCTCTTCGACCCGCTCGGGCACCCGGTCGACGCAATCGCGTTCGAGCCCACCAAGACGCTTCCGCGCGTGGTCGCGAGCCTGATCCCCGGCGACCGCGCTCTCGTCTGGGGGAGCCGAGGCACCGATCCCGTGCTCCGGCTCGAAGGGATCCGCCTGGTCCGACTCCTTCCCCGGCAGGCCCGGACCCGGCCGCCACGCTGCGCCGACTGCGGTCGGTCGACCTCGTCGCTCGGGAAGGGACGGGGGTTCCGTTGCCCGGGCTGTCGCCGGCGGTTCCCTCCGGAGGCGGCGACGCGCGCCGCCACACCGCCCCGATTCCCTGTCGGGGAGTACCATCCCACGCCGTCAGCCCGACGGCATCTCGCCCTGCGGGCCCCCGAGAGCGCGGAAACTCGGGCCACCGAGAGCTTTTGAGCGGCCGTAGATAATCGCCGGTCGGGGGCAACGTCATGGGATGGGCCCGGACCAAGACCGCGATCCTCTTCCTCGTCATCATCGGGCTCTTCGTCCTGATCGGGGGCCTCGTCGGGGAGTACTACCTCGGCTCGTGGCTCGCCGGGCTCGTCCTCGCGCTCGCACTCTCGCTGGTCCTCAACCTGGTCTCCTACTTCGCCGCCGATCGGATCGTCCTCTGGTCGACCCACGCCCGGCTCGTCACGGCGGAGCAAGCGCCGCGCCTCGCCCACATCGTGGACGAGCTGGCGCCCCAGTTCCACCTCGTGGCCCCGCGCCTCGCGATCGTCCCGACCCAGACGCCGAACGCGTTCGCGACAGGACGGGATGAGCGGCACGCGGTGGTCGCCGCGACCGAAGGGATCCTCACCCTGCTCAACGACCGCGAGCTCAAGGGGGTGCTCGCCCACGAGCTCGCGCACATCAAGGACCGCGACGTCCTCCTGATGACGTTCGCCGCGACCCTCGCGGGGGCGATCGGGTACGCCGCCCAGATCGTCATCTTCTCGAGCCTGTTCGGGGGGAACAACCGGAACAACAACTACATCCTCCTCCTCCTTGCCGCGATCACGGCCCCGATCGCAGCCATGGTGATCCAACTCGCGATTTCGCGCTCCCGGGAGTACCGGGCCGATGAGGTCGGCGCGTACACCGCGGGCGACCCCGAAGCGCTCGCGAGCGCCCTCGGCAAGCTCGAGGTGGGCAACCAACGCCGCCCGATGAACCTCGGTTCCCCGGCCCAGTCGAGCCTGTACATCGTGAACCCCTTCCGCGGCTCCGGGTTCGCCGCGCTTTTCTCGACCCACCCACCGATCGCGGATCGAATCCGTCGGCTACGGGCCATGCACGCCTCCTACACCTACCGTCCCCCGGTGCGGGGTCCCGCCCTGCGCTCGGAGACGTCGGGGCGGCCCGCTCACGGGTAGGGACCGGTCGAGGAACGAATGGTCAACTGTCCGGCATGCGGGGCGGAGGTCCCCGACGCTGACGCGGCCGTCCGGTGTCCGGCATGCCATCTCGACTCGGGGCTCTTCGAAGCGGTGCGCGACGCCGCCGGCCCCGCGACGGACCATGACCCGACCTACCTGCGGACGATCGCCGAGCTCCTGGCCACGGTGGACCTCGGGAACCCGGCGCCCGCCCCGGAACGACCGGCGCTGGGACTTTTGAGCCGACCGGCTCGGTTCCCCTCCCCCCGACCGAGCCCCGGACCGGTGGAGGTCCCTCCGCCCGAGCCGACCCCGCCGCTCACCCCGCTGCGCGAACTCCCGGCCCTCCCGTCCGCGCCGTCCACGGCGGAGCTGCGAAAGCGCGTGGAGGAGTACTTCCAGCTCGGCCGACGTCTCGGACTCGATTTCACGGACTTCGAGCGCCGCAGCAGCGCCGCGACGATCTCGGACGACGACCCGTCGCTCGAGGTGCTGTCGCGGGAGATGTTCATCCACCTCGCGAGCGCGATCGCCGAGGAGTACGAGTCCGTCCTCGCCCGGCGGAACGAGCTCGCCCAGCTGACCCCCACGCCGAGCGCGGACATCGAGCTGGACGCCGTCCAGCGGGCGATCGCGGTCGGGGACCTCGGCGGGGCCCAGCGGCGTCTCGTGCACGTCCGGGACCAGCTGCTCCGCGCCGAGGAGGAGTGGGAGGTCGGGCGGATCCTGGTCACGGAGTGCGACCTCCTCGCCCAGACGCTGCGGGAGCTCGGCGGGGACCCGGCCCCGGCCCTCGGTCCGATCGAGGAGGGGCGTCGGTTCTTGGGCGCGGGACGGCGGACGGACGGCGAACGGCTCCTGGCCCGGGGCGCGGTCGCGCTCTGGGCGCTCCTCGAGCCGAAGCTGTTCGAAGACCTGCGCCGCATGCGGGACCGCATGGTCGAGGCTCGCAGCGCCGGGTTGGACGTCGGTCCGGCGATCGGTGAGCTCCGCACCGTCGCATCGGAGCTGCGGCAGCGCAACTTCGTGGGGGCGATCA
>JAKACD010000006.1 GCA_021821785.1 Thermoplasmata archaeon | reverse complement strand
CGGAGGACCAGCTGAAAACGACGTGCGCGTTTTGCGTGAAGACGATCGGGAGGGCCGCGGACGCCGAGCCGGCGGTGCAGATGTTCGTCCCGTTCCAGGTGACGTTCGCGCTTATCCCATAGGCGGTGTGGGCCGCCGGGCACGCGTAGCCGGCGGCGGCGCCGGTGGGGGCAGCGGCGGCGAAGCTAGAGCCGGCGGGGAGTACCAGCACCAGGGTGAGAGCCATAGCGAGGGCGGAACGGCTCAGGAGTCGCGGCCATCGATGCGGCGTCGCGCGGTCGCCCATGGAGGCAACCGGAGAGGAGAGACTCTGATAATCAACCTGCCGCTCGAGGAGCCCCCTGCGGTTCGACCGCCGGGCCGCCAGGCCCGGGGCGGTCTCGGGGCGAGCGCCCTCGGAATCCGATCGCGGGTACGATGCCTTGGCGATCTCGATCCCTTGCCCGACCCCAACGCTCGAGTCGTGACCCTCGGTGAGATCGGCTCGGTACGGGGAGGGGGATCATCTCCTACGTTTCCTACCCGGGTCGCTCGCGGTGTTCGCGGTGGGGGGCCAACACCCCGCGGGCGGCCGTTCAGGTTCCCGACCCGGATTCTTATCCCGCAGGACCCGCCGCCACGGGAGAGGAAAGGGAGCGCCCACACCGTTGACAGAAACGGTACTCCCACTCGTTCTCATGGCCACACCCTGGGCACAGCTTCTTCGAGGCCGGTGGGGCGTCGACGGGGGAGGGAACGTCCCCGGGCCGGACGGTCCCGGAGACGGCCGCGGAGAGGGGACTACCGCAGCCGCGGCAGAAACGAGAATCCGCCGCATTGTTCGAGCCGCAGCGCGGACACGCGATATCCCGGGTCGCGCCCCCGGTCCCCGAACCCCGCGCGCCGGTCGATGGGGCCGGGAACGCCGTAGGAGGGCCGCGATGGCCCACGAAGGCGAGGAAGAGATCCTCGAGCGACACCGCCTCGCGATCGCAGGAGAGCAACAGCGCCTGGTACTGGAGGGCGAGGCGGGCGAGGTCCTCCCGGGGATCAGCGTCCCCGGACGCTCGGATCCGGATCACGGAGGACGAACCCGGGACGGAGGTGACCTCACGCACCCCGGGTACTCCCTGGACCGCACTCAGTAACCCGCCCGAGAGCGCCTTGAACTCCACTCGGTAGATCGCGCCGCCCGAGACCTGTTCGATCAAGCGATCCACCGGGCCCTCGCCCACCGCGACCCCCCGGTCGATGATCGTCACGCTCGAGCAGAGGCGTTGCGCCTCTCCGAGTTGATGCGAGGACAGCAGGACCGTTCGGGACGCGCCCACCGACCCCCGAACGAGCCCGAGCAGTAGGTCTCGTAGCTCTGCGATTGCGACCGGATCGAGTCCGGAGGTCGGTTCGTCGAGGATCAGCAGATCGGGGTCCCCGAGCATCGCTACGCCGACGCCGAGACGGGCCACCGTCCCCTTGCTCAGTGTGCGGACCCGCTGGGTCAGGACTTCTTGGAGCCCGAGATGCTCCGAGAGGTAGCGGATTTCCCCCTCGAGCTCGCGGGCGCCGAGGCCCCGCATCCGCCCGTAGAGCTCGAGAACCTCTCGGGCGCGCAGGTGGGCGGGGAAGGAGGGAAGCTCGGGAGAGTACCCGATCCGTAGACGCAAGGGAAGGTCACGTCGCGGCCGGTACGGGGCACCGAAGAGGCGCATCTCGCCCTCCTGGGCGCGGAGGAGTCCCATGATGCACTTCATCGTGGTCGTCTTTCCGGCACCGTTGCGACCCAGGAACCCGTGGACACTGCGCGCGGGCACCCGCATGGTCAGACCGCGTACGCCGTTCTGCGAGGAGCCGTAGAGCTGTACGAGGTTGTCGATCTCGAGCGCCGGGGGACGGGAGTCGGCCATGGCGTCAGTCCCCACGAACATCGGTCGCACCCAGGCCGACCCGGGCAAGGAAAAGACACAACGCGATCCCCCCGAGCAGGCCCAGCGTGACGTTGACGAAGTCCGCCGACCCGGAGGCCACGCCCAGGTTTAGGTTGACGAAGCCGAAGACCGGTAGGTAGGCCTGGATCACCACCGGCACCGTCGCGGACCCGTGGACAAAGAGGTTGTAGACAGCCGGCGTCGCGAGCATCGCGCTGGAGAAGGGCAGGTAGTAGCCGAGCGGCAGGAGCGGGCGAGAGCCCACGCCGGCCGCCCAGAGCATGTACAGTACGAGGACCCAGAGCACGAGGCCCAGGAACGTCACCGGTCGGGGCCGCTTCGTGACCGCGCTGATCATGAGCCCGAACGCCGCGAAGAAGAGGAAGGCGAGCGCCACTTCCAGTACGACCAGGGGGAATCCCCACTCGTACTGCTGGGGCCCCAGAACGATCGTCGCGGCAACGATCAGCCCGACCACGAGGACGGTCGACAGCACGAGAAACTCCAGGGCCTTGGCGAAGAACTTCCCGAGGACCACGTCGGACCGGCCGAGTGGCTGTGACAAGAGCGCGCCGAGCGTGCCCTGATCACGCTCCCGCGAGAGCGACTCGGAGGACGACATCGAGCCGAAGAGGAGGGGGAAGAACGCGGGAAGGAACAGCGCCAGCGCGTAGGGCCCGAGGAGCCACCAAAGGCCCGTGAAGCTGCTGAAGTTACCGTACGGCGTGGCGGTGTTCGACGGCGACGGGCTGGTCGAATTGCCCGGGGTGGACCCTGGGCCGGGGAGGTGAAGGATCACGTACGGGACGAATACCCCGAACAGTACCACGAAGAGGAGGGTCAACGCGAGCGCCAGGTAGAACCAGACCTTGCGGAGATCCCATCGTAGCTCATATCGCGCCACCGCCGCGATCCGAAAGACGGGCGAGCGAAGTCGGCCCCGGGCCCGCGGGGGGCCCCCTGCGGTGTGCGGAGGGAAATCCCCGGCCGACACCGACGGTCGGGTAGGGCTCCGGCGGCAAATACCTTGCGCGTTACGCCTACTTCCCGCCGGAGAGCGCCCGTTCGCCGAGAGGACCTCTCGGGGCATCCTCTCGGTCGAGTGACCAACGGATCGCCCGGGCGAAGGGCCCGGGCGGCGGCAAGAGAGTCCCTCCCGGATCTCGGCGACTGCCCCGCGCATCGGCGAAACCCGGGCGAGCAACGCGGCTCGGATCGAGGCCCTTACCGGCTCGGCGCACAACCCTGTGTTCGTCCCGTCCCCGGGCCTAGGGAAGCGGTCCGAGAGGCTCGGGGACCGCGAGGTGGAGACCGAGAGGATGAGACGCGTTCGCGCGGGGCCGGAAGACCGGGTCGAAGCTATTTGAGGAGGACTCGCTGTCGCGCGAGGAGAATGTCCGCTCAGGTCCGGGCCCGGGACGTGCTGCTCTACGTGGATTCCCACTCGATCGTGAGAGTGCTTCCCCCCGACGCGCAGGACGAATGTGTGCGGGGATTGCAGGCCCAGGGCTTCTACACGTTCTCGAGGGGCCCGTTGCTGACCGGGACGGGGGGATTCTCGGGAAGCACGGTCTTCGATGCCCCCCGATTTGGGAGCAAACCCGTACAAGGGACAGAACTCTCCCCGGATGAGCAGAAGGTCGTCCAGGACGTCTGGAAGCAGGCGCACGCGCAGGGTCGGAACCTCCACATCGTGGACGTTGGCAAAGAGTCCGAACTCCATCGGTACATCCAGGAACACCGGCGCCATCTTCGGCGGTTCCCGGTCCTCGTTCGTCCGGACGGCCGACGGCTCGAGGGCGTGGAGGCGTTCACGCCCGAGAATCTGGCCCATTTCTTCACGGACTGACCTTTTCACTCAGGCCCGTTCGCTCCCGGCCGCCCGGGCCGGCCCCCGGCGGGGCACACGTCGGGGCGGCGGGTTTTCGACTGTAAGTACTACCGCCCGTTCTCGGAGCCGTGGTCTTCCTCCGCGATGAGGGCAGCGTCTTCTCCGCCCCGCTCGAGCTCGTCTGGCAGTTCGTGGGCTCGGGCGACCGGCACTCCGAAGCCCATGGGCACTCGAACACGCATCGAAAGGCGCTGCCGGGCCACTCGGGGGAGTACTCCTGGGAACAGCCGTTCTTAGGGGGGGCCCACCGATTCACGATGCGGTGGACCTCCTTCTATCCGACCGGCCTCGCCTACGAGGTGCTCGAGGGGCCGTTCACGGGCTCCACCTTCTTCCTCTACTACACCCCTATGGGAGACCGCACGGGCGTGACGGTCGTCGGCGAATTTGTCTCCCCCACCCTCCCAATCCCGGAGATCGCACCCGCGGTCGACCGCTTCTTTACGATCGAGTTCGCGCAGGACCACGCCGCAATCCAAGCGCTCCAAGCGAAGATCCGGGACGCGCCTTCGGAGAGAGGACGAGTCGACGGTACGCCCGACCAGTGAGGAACCCCGAGAGCTCGGGGGTGGGCCCCGAGGGTGCCCAAAAGACGCGGCGCCTCTACTCGAAGGTCGCCCTCGGGACCCAGTAGTACATACGCCCACAGCATAATACGGACTCCGTCAACCTCGCCTAACAACCGATCCGTCCGCCGGAGGAGTCGGACGGGGGCCGGCCGTCGGCGCCCGAGCGCCTTATTAGCGGGAGGTCGTCCGCCGCGAGGCGAACCGAGAGCATGGTGGACCTCTCCCCGACCCGTGCCTGGCACCCGAACCCTTCGGTCGCGGACCCGAGCGAGCTCGTCTGTCCGGTCTACGACACTCTTTCGGATGCCGAACTGATACGGTTCGCGCGGCACCCGTCGAACGCGGCCCAGTTCGTACCCCGCCCGCGGACCGTTCCCGTCGACGAGTTCGTCCGTTCCGCGGTCGGTCGACTGGAGGAGGCGCTCCGCGCCCGAGCGTACCAGCGGGACGAACGGCCCTCGTACTATGTCTACGGGATCCGGTACGTTCCCCCCGTCGACATCGTCGAGACGATCGCCCCCGCCGCGCGGCGCCCGGAGTACCTCCTCCTCGGCCTCGTAGGTGCGCTCGACTTCGCGAAGCTCGGACACGACTCCGTGGCGCTCCACGAGCGCACGTTCAACGATCGGGTCGACGAACGGGTCGCGCTGACCGACGCGACCGGCACGACGTTCGCACCGATCCTGGCCGGGTACCACCAGCCCGACCACCGGCTCAACGACGAGCTCGAGCGCCTCCTGGGCCTCGACCGGCGGGGACTCTCCTTCACCAGCACGGTCCCGCCGGTCGCGGAGGCGACCCTCGACGGGACGACCCACCGGCTCTGGCGGATCGACGACCCGGAGGCCGTGGAGTTCCTGCGCTCGATCGTGGCCGACCTTCGCCTCCTGATCCTCGACGGCCATCATCGGTTTACCGCGGCCGCGCACCGCCACTACGAGGGCCGACCGACCGCGCCGCTCACCATGCTCGTGAACGGCCAGGACCGAGCGCTCCAGCTCCTCCCATGGCACCGCGTCCTTCCCGTCACCACGGTCCCGTTCGAGGAGATGGTCGCGGCCGCGCGGAAGGAGTTCCCGACGGTCCTCTCGGTCGAGCCGCCCGTGTCGCCCGCCTCGGCGATACTTCGGCTCGCGGAGATGCGCGCCGAGGGGCATCGCGGGTTCTTGGCCACGGATGGCGAGTCCTGCTACGAGGTTCGGGGCGCGGCGAGCGACGATGTTGGCGCCGACTTCGACCTCCTCCACGGGTTCCTCGAGGGGCGCCTAAGGGTCGATCCCCACGAGCTTGAGTTCGTGCGCTCTCCGCGCGCGGCGTTCGATCGTGTGCGGGCCGGTCACGGTCCCGGGGAAGTGGGCACGGCGCTCCTCCTTCCTTCGCTCACCGAGCACGGGATCGAGGTCAGGGCGTTCGGAACGGGGGCCGTCATGGCCCACAAATCGACGATGTTCCTGCCGAAGGTCGCGGAAGGGATGCTCTTCGCGCCGGCCGACCCCCGCGCGTAGCCGTTCGGGCTCGGCGCGCTCAGGGCCGGGGGGACGGGACGGCCGCGGGCCGGGAAGTGGCCGCGGACGACCGCTCAGGAGCGGGAGCCGAAACGCTCGACCTCGCCGGGACCATGGGGAGTCGGACGGGGGCGGGCTCCTCGGGAAGTCTCAGCTTCGCTCGCAGCCAGTGGCGAACGTCCCAGAAGTACATGTTCCCGTACGGGCAGGCCTCCACGCAGTCACCGACGCCGCAGCACTTCGAGCTGCGGAACTCTCCTTTCTGGCGGAAGTGCCCGGGCATGTCCACGAGTCCGACCGGACAGGACCGGGCGCAGTCGACCGTGGTGCATCGACGGCAGACCTCCTTGTCGCGGACCTTGAGGCGGAAGAATCCGATCCGGCTGAACGCCTGGCTGATGGCCCCGGTGTAGCACCAGCCCATCGTGACGCAGTTGTAGTTCCCGGCGTACGGGATCGTGACGAAGAGGACGTACCATAGGACGCCGAAGTAGAGCGCGAACAGGAAGACCGTCGGGTCGGCGCCGAGGATCGTCACGTTCACGGCACCGGTGGTGTCGAGGTAGGAGGCCACCGAGGCGAGGGCGAGGGAGAGGAGCGCCACCGTCATCGTCGCGGAGTACGCTCGGGAGAATCGACTGGACAAGTACTTGCGAGCGAGCGGGCTCGAGCGGTTGAAGCTCTTCATCGAGTCGATCGCCGTCCCCTGGAACATGAGCGGCGCCGTGCAGAACGTCGAGCAGATCGCTCGCCGACCGAACAGGAACGAGAGCCCCCCTGTGATCCCGTAGGTGGCGAGGACGACCCCGAAGACCCCGACCGCGAGCGGCGCCGAGCCGATCCCCATGCTCCAGCCGAGGACCGGCACGTGGGTGCCGGCCGCGAGCCGCGGGAACACCATCGAGTAGTACTGGCTCGGGAAGAAGACCGCGAACGCGGCGTACGACCCCATCATCAACCCGAGGCGGACCCGCGTCTCGCGGCTCCGGGTCTCGCGGAACTTGAAGGCGACGAGCGTCCCCATCTCGAACCCCATCATCACGAGGAACCAGGTCGACCCCGTGGTGAGCGCGACGAACCAGAACCCGTTGTAGACGGCGTGGTAGACGACGGTCGCGGCGCTGCCCGATAGCGCGAGGGCCGGTAGGGCGTCCGTGAACACCGAGCCGAACAGCTGGGCATCGAGCAGCGCGCCCATGAACAGCTCGGCGACGAAGATCCCGGCGAGGAGCTGGAACGCCCAGTTCGGCCGGGTGTGCCAGGCCAACCGGTCCTCGGGACGGATCCGTTCGGGACGGACCACGAGCTCGAAGTAGAGGACCATCTCGAGGACCACGGCCGCGGCGAAGACGAGCCCGTCCCCGTAGACGAGCCAGACGTACAGGCCGGCCATCATGAGGCCATAGACCCAGAGCAGCCGGACGAGGTAGATCGAGAACCCGCGGGCAAGCTCCTTCGACCGGTAGAGATACTCCATCAGGAACACGAAGAGAGCGATCATCACCGCGCTCGCGAGGGAGACCGAGAGGGCGACCCAGACCGGCGAGGCGAGCGCCGGCGGGGAGAGCAGCATGATCCCCGACTGCGAGACCAGCACGAAGGTGACCGCGCGGGGGAGGCGGTGCCGGAGGAAGTAGGCGGTGAGGAACATCTCGGCCGCCATCGTGAACAGGAACCACGGCGAGGCCACCACCGCCGCGAGGCCCGCGAAGAGCGCCCCGGCACTTCCGAGGCCGATCGAGATCGGGGCGCCGATGGCCGACTGGAAGGTCCAGCCCATCAGGAACTCGTTCGCGAGAACGAGGAGCAGGATCGAAGCGACGAACGTCCGCACATGCCGAAGCGGCGGCGGGGGCAACGCCCCCTCCGTTCCTCGGTGGCGGACCTCGACGAGGAACCCGAGGAAGACCTGGAGGACGCTCACGGACATGAGCGCGCTCGCGACCCAGAATCCGTCTACGAGGGACGCGGGGCCGGGGTCGGCGTAGTAGACCGCGGACCCGACGACCATCGCCACCATCATGAGCAGGAGGAAGAGGACGGTCGAGGCGCGGAGCGGGGTCCTCGCCTCCGACGCCCAACGCACGAGGTACGCGGTCGCCGCCGCCATCCCGGCCGCGAGAAGCGCGAGGACGATAGTGGCCGCCAGCATCCTTTAGGACGCTCCGTCCCACCCTGCCGAGATCACGGGCCGTCGGCGACCGCACCGACGGACGAGACCGGCTCGCGGGGTCCCGCGGGCGGCTCGGTCGGGGTCGGCGCCAACCCATGGGGAGCCGGGCCCGCCGCGGCGGGCTTGGCCGGAACAAACTGCCCCACGGTCCAGCCGAGAGGGCGTAGCGCGAGTCTCGGCGCGATCCCGACGGAGATCGCAAACGCTCCGAGGAGGACATACTGGAGCCCCCAACGCACGGCGAGGGTCCACCCGAGGGGATACACCGGTGCGACCGCCCCCCAGGCGACGGGGAGCCCGAGCGCCCCCATGAGCTCGTTTCCGAACCCTTCGAGCCCCCATCCGGCCAGCGGGGGCGGTGCTCCGACGAGCAGCAGCAGGCCGCCCGCCACGAGGAGCGCGCGAACGGCGAGCCCGGGGTACCGCGCGAGGTCCCGGAGGACCGCGAAGGTTCCGTTCGGGAACAGCGCGACCAGGATCGCGAGGAACGCCGGGACCTGGTGTTCGAGGATCCAGCGCGTCCACAGGGCGGCGGAGGCGGAGAACGGTCCGGTCGTCGTCCAATCGACCAGCATCGCGAGCGACCAGGTGATGCCGCCCACCATGAGGGCGACCCGCAGCAGGATCCCGGCAACGTACCGGCGATCGACCGGGGGAGCCACGTAGATCCGGCTCGCGTCGCGGCCCGAGAGCCCCAGGATCCCGCCGTAGACCCGCAGGACCAGCTCCTGGGCGAAGAGGGCGACGTACATGACCGCCATCTGGAAGACACCGAGGTACCAGGTGTTCACGAGGAGGTTCGTAGTCGTCGTGCCGCTCGCATGGGCGACGATGCCTACGCCGGCGGTGGCCGCGGCCGTGGTGGAGCAGCAGGCTCCCAGCGTCACGAGCGCGATCATCGCGGGGGTGAGGCCCGCGATCGAACCGACGGAGGCGGGCCGCCCGAGCGACGCTCGGCGCGAGCGGACCATCGCGACCCCGAGCAGGACCGCCACCGACATCCCCATGCCGACCCCGATTGAGACGAACACCATCGAGACCGTCGCAAACATCGGCAGGTCAACGATGCCCCACGGAGCGATGATCAGGAGGCCGGGATAGTTCCAGAAGTCCGTCCCGAGGCCGTTGCCCCATACGATCTGGACGACCGTCCCTCCGGTCAGGTTCGCGAGGATGAGCATGCCCCCGATCACCATCGAGCCGAGCGCGTAGAGGAGGACGAAGGTGACCGTCATCATGATCGCGTGCGAACGGCGGATGTACCGTCGCGTCTCCGCGAGCGTGAGCAGAGAGAGCGGAGTGCCCAAGGTCGGAGCTTCCGACACGGCGTCGGAGCCTCCCGGGGACTTATAACGCGTAAGTTCGGACGTGGGGGGCCGCATGAACCGGGCGCTGGGGTGTCCGACAGAGCCCCCGCGCTTCAACCCATCGGAAATGCGCTCGGGGGAACTCTTTTGGGGCGGACGCACTAGGGAGCCAGAATGGGACCGGGCCGGGCCCGCAGGATCGGTCGACCGCCCCGCCCGAACCGGCGGCCCGTACGCGGAACCGGGTCGGTCGGCCGTCGCGCGTCCCCCACCCGGGTCCGAGGTCCGCTCGAGGTCCGAGGGACCGAGGTACCGCGTTCGGACGAGGTCCTGACGCCCGAGGCGCTCGACTTCCTCCGCGAGCTGATCGAACGGTTCGAGCCGACCCGTCGTCGCCTATTGGCGGGTCGGGGCGGGTTTCGGGCCACGCTCGCCGCGGGTCGGGTCCCTGCGTTCCCTGCCGAGACCCGGCGGGTGCGCGCCGGCCGATGGAAGGTCCCACCACCGCCGAAGGACCTCACCGACCGCCGCGTCGAGATCACGGGCCCGGTCGACCGGAAGATGATCATCAACGCCCTCAACTCGGGGGCGAAGGTCTTCATGGCCGACTTTGAGGACTCGCACGCCCCGACGTGGCCCGGGACCGTGGCGGGGCAGGTCCACCTGCGCGATGCCGTTCGCCGGTCGATCCGCTACCGCTCTCCCGAGGGCCGGGAGTACCGCCTCAACGATCGAACGGCGACGCTCATGATGCGGCCGCGCGGCTGGCATCTCGAGGAACGTCATGTGCTCGCCGGGGGCCGGGCGGTCTCCGCGAGCCTCTTCGATTTGGGCCTCTACCTATTCCACAACGCGTCGGAGCTGATCGCGCGGGGCACCGGACCGTACTTCTACCTGCCCAAGCTCGAGCATTACCTCGAAGCCCGGCTCTGGAACGACGTCTTCGTCTATTCCGAGAAACGCCTGGGCCTCGCCCCCGGCACGATCCGCGCCACGGTCCTGATCGAGACGCTCCCGGCCGCGTTCCAGATGGACGAGATCCTCTACGAGCTTCGGGACCACTCGGCCGGCCTGAACTGCGGCCGGTGGGACTACCTGTTCAGCTTCCTCAAGCAGGTTCGGGACGACCCGCATCGCGTCTTCCCCGACCGAGCCCAGCTCGCGATGACCACTCCGTTCCTCACGGCCTACACCCATCTCCTGATCCGAACCTGCCACCGGCGCGGCGCCCACGCGATGGGAGGGATGGCCGCCCAGATCCCGATCAAGGGGGACCCGGCCGCGAACGAGGAGGCGATGGCGCGGGTCATCGCCGACAAGGAGCGCGAGGTCCGGGCAGGACATGATGGGACCTGGGTCGCGCATCCGGGGCTCGTGCCGGTCGCGATGCGGGTCTTCGACGAGGAGATGCCGACCGCCAACCAGATCGACCGACCGCTCTCGACGGAACGCATCGGTCCCGGGCAGCTCCTGGTCATCCCGAAGGGCACGGTGACCGCGGAGGGGGTCCGGCGGAACACCCGGGTCGCGCTCCGCTACCTCGAGGCTTGGCTCGGCGGCACCGGCTGCGTCCCGATCGACCACCTGATGGAGGACGCCGCCACGGTCGAGATCGCCCGCTCCCAGCTATGGCAATGGATCCGTCACGGCGCCCCGCTCGAGGCGGGGGGCCGGGTCGACCGCGCCCTGGTCCGTCAGTACCTCGACTCAGAATCCGAGCGCTTCCGGGCCGAATCCGGAGGGACCGATTCTCCGACCCTCGCGCGTGCCCGGGACCTCATCGACCGAGTCGTCTCGGCACCCACTTTCGAGGAGTTTATCACCGAGTACGCGTACCCCTACCTGGGGGACGGGGCCGGAGGTAACGAGCCATGAAGGAGGGTCTGGGGGCGGAGTGGAAAAAGAGCGAACGCTGGCAGGGGATCGTACGGCCGTACAAGGCCGAGGACGTGGAGCGCCTGCGGGGCTCCGTCCGCATCGAGTACACCCTCGCCACGCTCGGTGCCCAGCGACTCTGGCGGTTGCTTCACTCCCAACCCTATGTCCCCACGCTCGGCGCCCTGAGCGGCACCCAGGCGGTCCAGATGGTCGCCGGCGGCCTCCCTGCGATCTACGCGAGCGGCTGGCAGGTCGCCGCCGACGCGAACGACGCCGACCAGACCTACCCCGACCAGAGCCTCTACCCCGCGGACTCGATGCCCCACCTCGTCCGCCGCATCAACAACGCCTTCCGGCGGGAGGACGAGAAGCAGCACTCCCTCGGCAAGGACGATACCTACTGGTACGCCCCCATCGTCGCGGACGGGGAGGCGGGGTTCGGAGGGAACCTGAACGTCTTCGAGCTCACGAAAGCCCTGATCGACGCGGGCACGGCCGGCCTTCACCTTGAGGACCAGCTCGCGTCCGTGAAGAAATGCGGGCACATGGGCGGCAAGGTGCTCGTTCCGACCCGCGAGTTCAACCAGAAGTTGTGGGCGGCCCGGCTCGCCGCGGACGTGCTCGGGGTCCCTACGGTCCTGGTCGCCCGCACGGACGCGCTCTCGGCCAAGCTCCTGACGAGCGACGTCGACGCGCGGGACGAGAAGTTCCTGACCGGCAAGCGGACGCCCGAGGGCTTCTTCGAGATCACGGGCGGGCTCGACATGGCGATCGCCCGCGGGATCGCCTATGCGCCCTACTCCGACCTCCTCTGGTTCGAGACCGCCGGCCCCGACCTCGATGAGGCCGAGCGGTTCGCGCGGGAGGTCCACGCGCAGTTCCCGGGAAAGATCCTCGCGTACAACTGCTCCCCTTCGTTCAACTGGCGCAAGAAGCTCCCGCCCGACGTCATCGCCGAGTTCCAGTCGACGATCGCCGAGATGGGCTACAAGTTCCAGTTCGTCACCCTCGCCGGCTTCCACGCGCTGAACCTCTCGATGTTCCAGCTCGCGAAGAGCTACTCGACGCGGGGGATGGCGGCCTACTCCGACCTTCAGGAGGAGGAGTTCCGGGCCGAGGAGGAGGGCTACGCCGCCGTGAAGCACCAGTCGTTCGTCGGCACCGGCTACTTCGACGACGTCGCCCAGGTCCTCTCGGGCGGCTTGAGCACCACGCTCGCGATGGACGGCTCGACCGAGGCCGAGCAGTTCCAGGAGCGGCCGAAGTCGGCGTCGCCGGAGCCCGGACGCGCCGGGCGCGCGCGGTCCGCCTCCTCGAAGGCGACCTAGGTCCCGGGGGGTGGGGCGCCCCTACCCGGGCGTCCGATGCCAGAGCCGGCGCGCCGCGATATGGAGCATGACCTCCGACGGCCCGTGCGCGATGCGCCCGCTCCGGACGTCCCGCCAGCGCTGCTCGTGCGGGAGGTCCTTCGAGTAGCCCCGGCCCCCGTGGAACTGGATGGCGTGGTCGATCGCGCGGAGCGCGACCTCGGTCGCCATCCACTTCGCGAGCGCGGCGCCGCTGTCCGCCTCCTCGCCTCGGTCGAGCCGCTGGAGCGCGCGTTCGGTGAACAGCCAGGCGGACTGTAGCTCCGCGCCGTCGGCGACGAGCGGGAAGGCGACCGCCTCCTGCGCCGAGAGCGGGCGGCCGAACGCCTTCCGTTCCCCCACATAGGCGACCGTCTCGTCCCAGGCCGCCCTCGCGACCCCGAGGTAGATCGCGGCGAGGAGCGCGTGCTCCCGGGTCAGCTCCGACCGGACGTAGCGGAAGCCGTCCCCCACCGCGCCGAGGCGGTAGCGGGCCGGCAGGGAGACGTTCTCGTAGCGGACGGTGCCCCGGCGCATCCAGCGCTCACCGAGGTCCCCGGCGGTGAGCGTCCGGGAGATCCCGGGAAGGTCCTGGGGAACGAGGAAGGCCGTGATCTCGCGCCGGGGATCCGGGCCCGGGACTCGGGCGTACACGATCGCCGCTCCGGCATCGAGCGCGAACGCCGCCTCGCTCTTCTCGCCGTTGAGAAGGTAGCTCTCTCCGGAAGGCGTGGCGACCATCGCCATCGCCTGGGCATCGGCCCCGGCGCCCGGCTCGGTGATCTGGTTCCCGACGAGCCGCTCGCCCCGGACCATCGGACGGAACCACTCGTCGACAAGCGGCGCCGCGCCATGTTCGGCGAGCACGCTCGAAAATTCCGGCTGGAGGGAGAGCTTCGCGAACGCCGTCCCGCCGAGGTAGCCGAGATGGAAGAGCCCGATCCCGGTCCGCTCCACGGAGAGGCCGCGGCCCCCGAGAGCCGTCGGGGTGTGGAGGCCGACCAGCCCCGCTTCGCCCAGCGCGCGGAACTCCCTCCACGGGAACGCCGGTTCCCGGTCGAGGTCCCGGTACCGCTGACCGAGCTCGAACCGGCCCGCGGCGGCACGGATCTCGTCGACGATCGGGTCGCTCGGAAGGTCGAACGGTTCGCCCATGGTGCGGCTACAGACCCTCGCGCCGGTAGAAAGGAGTCCCGTTCGCCGGCGTTGACCGAGGCGGGTCCTCCCCGATGACCCGTTCCGCCCGAAGTCGGTCGACCTCGGTCGCGGGGTAGTGAAGGAGCTCGCGCAAGACCCGATCGTTGTCCTGGCCGAGCCAGGGAGCGCCGCGCCAGACCCCGCCCGGGGTCTCGGAGAACTTCGGGGCGACCCCGGGGCCTTTCACTCGACCGGCGACCGGGTCGTCCCACTCGAGGAACATCTCCCGTGCCCGGTAGTGCGGGTCCCGCGCCATGTCGGCAATGTCGTAGACCCGGGAGATAGCGACATCGTTCTCCCGGGCGAGGCGCTCGAGCTCGGCCCGGTCCCGCTGTCGGCAGAACTCGGCGATCGCCCGGTCGACCGGCTCTCGGTGCGCGAGGCGGTAATCGCGGTCGTCGAACGCCGGGTCGGTGAAGCCGATGAGCGCCTTCAGCCGGAGCCAGGACTCCGGGGTGGGGGCGGCGACCACGACCCAGCCGTCGGCGGCCCGATGGACGTCGTAGGGGTGGAGCCGCTGGTGGCCCGAGCCGAACCGGCCGCGGACCACCCCGCGCATGAAGTAGTCGAGCGCCAGGTTCTCGAGGAGGACGAAGAAGATCTCGTACTGGGCCACGTCGACGGACTGGCCCTTCCCGGTCCGCTGCGCATGGATGTAGCCCATGAGGCCCGCGGTCGCCGAGGCGAGTCCCGTCACGGTGTCGTTCAGGGCGGTCCCCGCGCGCATCGGCGGGTCGGGGTCAGGATTCCCTTGCAGCGAAAGGTAGCCGCTGAACGCCTGCGCGGTGAGATCGTAGGAAGGCGCCGCAACGCGGGCGGGCTCGCCGGTCCGCCCGTGGCCCGAGACATGGACGATCGTGAGCTTCGGGTTGGCCCCCCACGCGGTCTCGTCGGAGAGGCCGAGCTTGTCGTACGTCCCGGGCCGGGACGACTCGATCCAGATGTCGGAGGCGCCGAGCAGGTCGAGGAAGACGCGGCGCCCGTCCGGATGCTTCAGGTCAAGGCCCAGGGAGAGCTTGTTCCGGGAGTACTGGACCCAGGACTCGGAAACGTTCTCCTCGGGGCTCCCACCGGGAAGGAGCGGGCGGAGCGAGCGGGTCGGATCGGCGTACGGGGGAGCGAACGGGGGACCTTCGACGTGGACGACCTCGGCGCCGAACTCGCCGAGGTACGCCGATGCCCAGGGGCCGGCGACGAACCGCGCCGATTCGACGACGCGGAGCCCGCTCAGCGGGCCGTACGGCGGTACAAGCGACGGCGGGCGAGCCGAAGTGGACACGGACCGAGAGCGAGCGCCGCGTTGATGAACGCCGAGGTTCAGCGGGAAACCTCGGGGTCCAAATAGCGGGTCCCGCTCGGCGGGATGATGCCAGAAGCCCCCTGGGTCCGCTTCGAGGGCGAGAAGTTCCGCGACGAGCTCACGAAGTACAAGATGGCCCATCACCCGTTCAAGACCCACCCGTTCTTCGCCCAGCTCGAGCGGGGCGAGGTGCCGCTCCCGACCGTGCGGGAGTGGGTGAAGCAGTTCTACCCCTGGCTCGCCAGCGTCCCGATCGCGATGGCCGAGCGGTTCGCGAACTGCTCCTGGGAGCCGGCGAACGACCGGTACCGCCGCATGATCCTCGACCAGCTTGTCGAGGAGGCCGGCGACCCGAAGGGCAAGGCGCCGGGGCATCCGGAGCTGTGGCTACGGTTCTGCGAGGGGCTCGGCGTGCCCCGTGACGAGGTGCAGTCCGCTCCGCTCCTCCCGAGCACGATGGTCGCGATCGACGACTTCCTGTACACCAACCGGGTCCACCCGTTCTACGTCTCTGCCGCCGGCTCGAGCGAGCCGCCGAACGTCGAGCTGTGCGCCCGGCTCCTGCCGTCGTTCCGGAAGCACTACCATGTCGACGAGTCCCACCTCGAGTACTACACCCTCCACGTGGTCGCGGACGTGGAGCACTCCGAGTGGATCGGCCAGATCGTGGCCGGCTTCGCGACCTCGCCCGAGGTCCGCAAGCAGATGTGGGACCAGATGATGCGGGGCTTCTCCATCCACGCGCTCCTCGTGGACGGAGTGCTCGCGGCGACCGCCCGCACAAGCGCCCCAGCGAAGACTAAATAGGAGCGGGAGGCTCACGCCAGTCGATGGCGGACCGGACGGGCCCCAGCCGAGACGCGCGGGCAATGGACCGGACTGCCGCGACCTGGCTCTGGTGAACGGGAGGCGCCGGGAGGGCGCCATCCCGACCCGCCCCTCCGGGGCGCGGGCCGCACCCTCCGGGCGTCTCCCCTGCGAGCCTTCGTAGAGGAGAAACATGTACGGAAAAACGATCCGACTGAAGCGCATCTTTCCCGACCCGGCCCACCGGCTTTTTTCGGTCCCGCTCGACCATCCGGTGTCGATGGGCCCGATCGACGGGCTCGAAGAGCTCGCCCCCCTTGCGACCGAGCTCCAGGAGGGCGGCGCGGACCTCCTGATCGTCACGAAGGGAGCGGTCCGCGAGCTGGTGCCGGTGCTCCAGCCGACGACCCTGCTCGGGATCCACCTCTCGGCCTCGACGAGCCTCGGCTCGACCTCGAACCGAAAGGTCCTGGTCGGCACGGCCGAGGAGGCGGTGAGCCTCGGCGCGGACGTCCTCTCGATCCAGGTGAACTTCGGCATCCCCGAGGAGCCCGAGATGCTCCGGGACCTCGGGATCGCCGCCGATGAGTGCCGCGCGCTCGGGCTTCCCCTGCTCTGCATGGCCTACGTGAAGAAGCCGAACGGGGCCACCCCGGACGAGCTGCGCCACGCGGCCCGGGCGGCGGCCGACACCGGTGCCGACATCGTGAAGACGAGCTATCCGGGCTCCCCCGATGAGTTCGCGAAGATGTGCCGGACGACCCCGGTCCCCGTATTGATCGGGGGCGGGGTGCGCCTCGACAACGAGGCGGAGTTCCTGAAGATCGTCGCCGACAGCGTCCGCGCCGGAGGGGCCGGTATCTGCATCGGGCGGAACCTCTTCCAGCGCCGTCCGGTGGGCCCGCTGGCCCGTCGCATCACCGACGTCCTCCACGGCAGTTCGTAGGACGGAGATCGACCCATGACGCGCGAGCGCGTGACGATCGTCCCCCGCCCGTCGGCACCGGGGGAGCTCGGGCCGATCCTCGAGCGGGCGCGTAGACGCGACTTCCGCTCGTTCGTACTGGACGCGGAGACCCCCTTCTCGGCGGAGCCGGGGGAAGAGCTCCTCCGACGGGCTGGCGATCGGTTGCTGCGCAACGCCCCGGACGCCCCGCCGATCCCGATCGTGGCGGTCACGGACGAGGCCCACCTCCGGACGGCCGTCCATGGAGTGGCCCCGGGCGGGATCCTCGCTATCGAGTGGACCGCGGATCGGGTCATCCCGCTCGAGAACGCGATCGCCGCCCGGGGCCGACGGTTCGAGCTCTGGGTCTATGCGCGAAGACCTAGTGAGGTCCCGGCGGCGCTCGGGGCGCTCGAGCACGGCGCCGACCGGGTGCTCGTGGAGGTCACGACCCCCTCGGACGTCGACCATCTCGAGTCGATCGTGGACGGCCCGCTGCCGACGGGACTCGCCTGGACGGGGGTGCCCCTCACCTCGGTCCGACCGGTCGGGGTCGGCGACCGGGTGATCGTCGACACGACCTCGATGCTCCGGCCCGCCGAAGGGTTGCTCGTGGGGAGCGCCGCGGCGTTCCTCTTCCATGTCGCCAGCGAGGCGGTCGGCTCTCAGTTCAGCCGGCCGCGCCCGTTCCGGGTCAATGCCGGCGCGGCCCACTCCTACGTCCTCATGGCGGATGGCTCGACGCGGTACCTCGCCGAGCTCGGGCCCGGTGACGCGGTCCTCATCGTCGAGCCCCACGGCGCGGCGCGCTCCGTCCGGGTCGGCCGCATCAAGATCGAGCGTCGTCCGATGGACGTCCTTGTGGCCGACGACCAGGGCGAGCGACGGACGCTCTTCCTTCAGGAGGCGGAGACCGTCCGGGTCTCTACCGAGACCGGGCGCATCCCGACCACCGAGATCGACGTCGGTGCGAAGGTCCTCGGGGTACGCTTGCCGGCGGCGCGCCACCTGGGCCACGCGATCGAAGAGACGATCGAAGAGCGATGAGCGACCACCGGCCCCGGGTCATCGTCTCGCTCCCCGCCGATACGGTAGAGGAAGCCCGAGAGATGATCGAGCGAGCCCGGGCGGCGGGCGCGGACCTCGCGGAGGTCCGCTTCGACCGGTTCGCTCCGGGCGAGATCGAGCGGGCGCGGGAGCTCTTCCCCGCACCCCTTCCGCTCGTCGCGACCCTCCGTTCGCGCATCGAAGGCGGAGCGGGTCCAGACGACCCCACCGAGCGTGCGCGGATCCTGGACCGCTTGGCGGAGCTTCCGTTCCGCTGGATCGACCTCGAGAAGGACCGCGACCGAGAGTCCGACCTGCATCTCCCTCCCTCCACCGGGCTCGGGCGCATCGTCTCGACCCATCGGACCGAACCGGTCCCAGCCCCGGAGTGGTCGCGATGGGTCCGGGAGGCCCCGACCGGCGCGGCGGTACGGAAGGTCGTCGTTCCGGCGTCCGTCGGGCAGCTGTTCGAGGAGCTGCTTCCAGGGCTGCCTCCCCCCGGGGAAAACACGCTGGTCGCGATGACCGTCGGGGCTTCCGGTCCGCTCTTCCGCGCCTTCTCGGCTCGGCTCGGTTTCCCGTTCGTCTATGCGGCCCTGCCCGAGCCGCGGGGATCCGCCCCCGCTCCGGCCCCGGTCGAACCGAGCCAGATCTCGGTCGATCGGTTGCGGCCGTTCCTCGACGCCGGTCCGGAGGCGCCCCTTTTCGCTCTCGCCGGCCATCCGGTGGCCCATTCGCGGAGCCCGGCGCTCCATTCCCGGTGGATGCGCGAGGGCGAACTTGCCGGGCTCTATGTCGCGCTCGACTTCGCGAGCGAGGAGGAGTTCGTAGGATCGCTCCCCCGCCTCGCCGAGTGGGGGTTCCGGGGGCTGAACGTCACGCATCCGCTCAAGTCCGCCGCGCTCGAAGTGGCGACCGAGGTCGGCCCGGGCGCGGAGGCCTGCGGGGTCGCGAACTGCCTGACGCTGCGCGACGGGGAGATCGCGGCGGAGAACACCGACCTGGTCGCGATCCTCCGCCGCCTCGAGGAGCTGAAGGAGACGAACCGTTGGGACGGGCGGGAGCTCGCGATCCTCGGCACCGGAGGAGCGGCCCGTGCGACCCTCGTGGCCGCCCGAACGGTGGGCGCCCGCGCGCGCCTCTACGGTCGACGCGCCGAACCGACGAACGCGCTCGCTCGGCAGTTCGACGCGGAGCCGGCCGTGTCGGCCGAGGCGCGGCCGGAGGGACTCGTGGTCCACGCGACCGACGTGGGTCGGACTGGCACGGGCCCGCTAGAGCTCCCGCTCCGATCCCTTGTCCGCTCGACGACCCACGTGATCGACTGGGTCTATCTTCCGAGCGATCCGACCGTCCGCCAGACCGTGGAAGCCGCCGGCGCGACCTACGAGGACGGACGCCGGCTGCTCGTCTACCAGGCGGCCGCCAGCTTTGGGATCTGGTGGGGCGATGAACCCGATCCCGACGAGATCACCGCGACCCTCCGAGAGGAAGGATGCACGGCGTAGGACGGGCGACCGCGGCGGTCACGATCGTGAATGCCCTCCCGACCGGGATCGGCTGCGCCCTCGGGATCGGTCTAGAGGCGGAGGTGACCGTCGACCTCGAGCCCCGGCCCATCGGCTCGGAGACCGAGCTTACGGCGGATCCCGCGCACGCGAGCCCGGTCGTCACGACCGCGTTCCGGCTCGCGGTAGCGGAGTTCCTCGGTGGTCGCCCGATCCTCGGTCGGCTCGTCGTCCGCTCCGCCGTTCCCGTCGCTCGGGGTCTCAAGAGCTCGAGCGCGGTCGCGGGCGCGACCGCTCGCGCGGTCGCGGCTGCCGCGGGCGCCCGGGCCGCTCCCGAGGAGATCGCACGGCTTTCGGCCGTCGCGGGTAGAACCGCGGGAGTGAGCGCCACCGGTGCGTTCGACGACGCGCTGGCGGGCGTGCGGCCGGGGTTCGTCGTGACCGACAACGGGGCGGACCAACTCCTCCGAAGCGGCCCGGCGGAACCCGGCTGGGAAGCGGCCCTCCTGGTTCCCGAAGCGCGCCACCGCCCCTCCCCCGAGTGGGCCGCGACATTCGCCAGGGAGAGATCCCGCGGTCAGGAGGCCGCCGAGCTGGCGCAAGCCGGGAAATGGTGGGCGGCGATGGAAAGCAACACGAGGCTGGTGGAGTCCGTCATGGGCTACGCCTACGAGTCCCTGCGGACCGAACTCCGCGCCGCCGGAGCGCTCGCCGCGGGGGTGAGTGGTCTCGGCCCGGCGCTCGCCGCGATCCAGCCGGCCACCCGTACCGAGGAGGTCGTGCGCGTCCTCCGGCGTCACGAGGGCGAGGTGCTGACGGTCCCCGTCTCGGGCTCGCCGATCGCGGCGCGGGGGGCTGGCCCGTGAGCGTCGTCCGTCTCTCCGGGGCGGTCGCGGCGGGTCGCCTCCGAGCACCCCCTTCGAAAAGCTACACGCACCGCGCGCTGGTTTCGGGCCATCTCGCCGGTCGTCGGTACGATATCCGGCGACCGCTCGACTCGGACGACACTCGCGCGACCGCTCAAGCGCTGGACCGCCTGGGAACGACCGTCCACCGGGGTTCCGGTCTCTGGTCCCTCCGGCCCCGCCATCGTTCCGAGAGCTCGGCCCCGATCACGGTCGATTGCGGAGAATCCGGAACCACGCTCCGTTTCGTCGCGGCACTCGCGGCGCTCGAATCCCGACCGGTGACCTTCCAAGGGTCCGGTCGGCTCCCTACCCGCCCGATGGAGGCTCTCCTGCGCGCGCTCCGTACCCTGGGAGCGACGGTGCGCCGCGGGGACACGGGCGTCGGCCTCCCGTTCACGGTCGAAGGACCGATCCGGTCGGGTTCCGTGGCCCTCGATGTCTCGGAGAGCTCTCAATTCGCTTCCGCTCTCCTGCTCGTACTGCCCACCCTGTCGGGCGACTCCCGGCTCACGTTGACGGGCCGCCTCGTCTCGCTGCCGTACATCGAGGCGACCCTCGCGGTCCTGGCCCACCACCGGATCCGGGTGGAGCGGCGCGGCAAGGTGGTCCGGATCCCCGGCGGACAGCGCTACGCCCGGGCCGGCTTCTCGGTGCCGGGAGACGCTTCCTCGGCGGCCTACTTCTGGGTCGCCGCCGCGCTCACGGGAGGACGCGTCCGAGTCGAGGGCATACCGGCGGTCTGGCCCCAGGCCGACACCCAGATGCTCGACGTGCTCGAACGCGCCGGCGCTCGCGTGCGCCGCACGTCCACCGGCGCGGAGGTCGCGGGGGGCGAGACGCTCAAGCCGTTCCGAGCGGACCTCACGGATGCGCCGGACCTCTACCCTCTCGCGGGTGTGCTGGCGGCGGCGATCCCGGGGCGGAGCGAGCTCCGCGGGGCGCCGCACGTCGCGCTCAAGGAATCCGACCGTCGCGCCGAGACGGCCGGCCTGGTCGCGGCGATGGGCGGAAAGACCCGCATCGCCGGCGGGCATCTCGAGATCCGCGGTGTCGCGCGGCCCCGGCCGTTCCGGAAACGCACTCTCTCCGACCACCGCCTGGTGATGAGCGCCGCTGTCGGCGCCCTCGCGGCCCGCGGCACATCGGCCATCGGCGACGGCCGGGCGGTCGCGAAGTCGTTCCCCGAGTTCTGGACGGTCCTCGCGCAGATCGCCCCGGGAGGTGTCGAAGCATGACGATGCAGTTCGGCGAGCGGTACCGAGTGACGATCTTCGGCACGAGCCATGGCCCCGAGGTCGGGGTCACCATCGAGGGCGTCCCGGCGGGGACCCCGATCGATGCGGCCCGCATCCAGGCCGAGCTCGATCGCCGGCGACCGGTCGGCCGCCGCCTCGCGACCAAGCGCCGGGAGGAGGATCACCTGGTCGTGGACTCGGGTGTCGTCGAGGGCCGCGCGACCGGCGAAACCCTCCGGGCCCACGTGGCCAACGAGGACGTGCGGCGCGAGGCCTACGACCGGATGCGCGACACCCCGCGACCCGGCCACGCGGACTACCCCGCCCGCGTCCGATACGGTCCCGAGGCCGACCTCTCGGGCGGGGGGATCTTCTCGGGTCGGATGACCGTAGGGCTCGTGATCGCCGGCGCGATCGCCCGAGAGCTGCTACGTCCGATCGGAGTGGACCTCGTGGCGTTCACCCGCTCGATCGGGGGCGTAGACGCCGACGTCCCGGCGGACCTAGGTCTTGTCGAACTCCGAAACCGGGCCGCTGCCAACGAGGTCGGGACCCCGGACCCGATCGCGGCTGCCCGTATGGAGGAGGCGATCGCGGTGGCCCGCCGGGACGGGGACAGCGTCGGTGGAACGGTCGAGGTCCGGGTCGCGGGGCTACCGGTCGGGCTCGGCGAGCCGTTCTTCGATTCGGTCGAGAGCGAGATCGCCCACGCGGCCTTCTCCGTCCCAGCCGTGAAGGCGATCGAATTCGGGGCGGGCTTCGCGGCCGCGCGGATGCGGGGCAGCGAGCACAACGACCCGTTCGTCTGGAAGGACGGGAAGGTCGTGACCGAGACGAACCAGGCGGGCGGGCTCCTCGGGGGCCTCACGACCGGCATGCCGATCGTCTTCCGCGTCGCCGTCAAGCCGACGAGCTCGATCGCCCGACCCCAGCGCACGGTCGACCTCAAGACCGGACTTCCGGCTACCCTCGTGGTCACCGGACGCCACGACCCCTGCATCGTCCCGCGGTCGGTGGTCGTGCTCGAGTCGGTGACCGCGTTCACGCTCACGGACCTTGCCTTCCGTGGAGGTTTCCTCACATGAGCGACATCGAGATCCCGACCGCCATCCTGGGCGCCAGCGGCTACATTGGACAGCACTTCGCGCGGCTCCTCGCCGACCACCCCCGCTTCGGCCTCCCGTTCCTCGGAGCCGGCGAGCGGTCGGAAGGGAAGACGCTCGGCGAGCTCTGGCAGCTCGCGGAGGCGCCGCCGAGCGCCCTCGCGGACCGTCGGCTCGAGCCGTGGAGCCCGGCGCGTCTCGCGCGAGCGGGCGTGAAGGTCGCCTTCTCCGCGCTTCCCTCGGGGACGGCCGGTCCGATCGAAACGGAGCTCGCCCGGCGCGGCGTGCACGTCTTCTCGAACGCGGCCGACCACCGGCTCGATCCCGGGGTGCCCCTCTTGGTCCCCGAGGTGAACGGGGATCACCTTTCGCTCCTCGGCCGACGAACGGCTCGCGGACCCGGGATCCTCGTCACCAATCCGAACTGCTCCACGACCGGCCTCGTGCTCGCGCTCGCCCCGATCGCCGAGATCCTGCGTCCGCGTTCGATCCACGTGGCGACCTACCAAGCGCTGTCGGGGGCGGGCTATCCCGGCGTTCCGTCGCTCGCCATCACGGACAACGTGGTACCGTTCATCCGCGAGGAGGAGGAGAAGATGGAGCGGGAGACCGCTCGGATCCTGGGGCTGCGTCGCGGGCGTCGCATCGTCGACCTTCCGACCCCGGTGCTCGCCCACTGCGCGCGGGTCGGGACCCGGGAGGGGCACCTCGAGGCGGTCACGATCGAAGCGGAGCATCGACCCTCGCGGGCCGAAATCGAGGCCGCGTGGAGGACGTTCGACCCGCTCGGTGGTCTCGACCTTCCGACCGCGCCGCACCCGCCGATCGAGCTCCGGCGCGAGCCCGACCGGCCCCAGCCGCTCCGGGACCGCTGGGCCGGAGCGCCCCACCGGGCTCGAGGCATGGCCGCGGTGGTCGGGCGGGTCCGCTGGGAACCTCCCTTCCTCCGGTTCTTCGTGCTCTCGCACAACGCGGTCCGGGGGGGCGCGGGCGGCTCCGTGCTCAACGCCGAGCTCGCACTCGCCCGAGGGGACCTTCCGGTCCGGGGAGGCTGACCTTTCGTGACTCGCTCCCGGGCGCCGGTGGTCCTCAAGTTCGGCGGGGCCTCGCTGGAGGACGCCGCCCAGGTCGCCCGAGAGGTCGCGGCGGTCCGTCAGGATGGGACCCCCGTGGTCGTGGTCGCCTCCGCCCGCCAGGGCGTGACCGACCTCCTCACTGAGACGCTCGCCCATCCCCGGTCGAAGGCGGTCCACCAGCACGCGCTCGAGGAATTGCGCCGACGGCACCCGGGCCTCCCACCGAACGGGCGGCGCCAGCTCGACCGTATCCGGCGCCTCCTGGCCGAGGTGGAAGCGGTCGGCGGCCACGACCCGCCGCTCTCCGACCGGCTCCTGAGCGAGGGGGAACGGCTCGCCGTCCACTGGCTCTCGGCCCGGCTCGTGGAGGAGGGGATTCCGGCCGTCCCCGTGGAGGCCGATCACCTCGGGTTGATCACCGACAACACCTACGGGGCTTCGCTGATCCTGTTCGACCGTTCGCAGACCGCCGTCCGTCGCGGCCTCGGCCGTCGCCTCGCGCGCGGCGAGGTGCCGGTCGTGACCGGCTACTTCGGGCGCAGCTTGGAGGGGCGGGTCGCCACGCTCGGTCGGGGCGGGTCCGACTACGCCGCCGCCGCGATCGGCGCGCTGCTCGGCGCCTCTCGGGTCGAGCTCGTCAAACGCCATGTCGCGGTGCTCTCGGCCGACCCGCACGAGGTCGCCGACGCGCGGCCGATCCCCGAGCTCTCCTACGAGGAGGCCGAGGAGCTCGCGCAGTTCGGGGCCCGCGTCCTGCATCCGCTCACGATCGAACCGGCGCGCGCCCAGAGCGTCGTCCTTCGGGTCCGCTCCCTCGACGACCCCCGCGTCGTCACGACCATCGGTCCGGCCCAGTCGGGCCGGCGGAACCGGGCCCTCACGATGCTCCGGCCGCTTCGCCTCATCCGGTTGCGCGTCCCCGGCGGCCGGCAACGGCCGGGGATCGTCGCGGAGGTCTCTCAGCGGCTGAGCGCGGCGGGCGTGAACCTCGTCCAGCTCTACACCTCCTCGGCACTCCTCTGCCTCGTCCTCGAGCCGCCGCAGGTCGTCACCGCGATCCGGGCGCTGGCCCCCGTCACGCGGGAGGCCGCGGCGATGGTGGAGGGCCCCTACCCAGTGACCCTCGTCATCGCGATCGGCGATGGCATCTTGGACGATCTCGACCGCGTCCCTTCGGCCGCCGTCAGCGGGGCGGAGGGGTTCAGCGCCACCCCCCGCGCCCTCTCGATCGCGGTCCCGGAAGCTCGGGGACCCGACGTGCTGCGGATACTCCACCAGGCGCTCGTCTCCGAGGACCGACGATGAGCGATCCGTTCCGTGCGTTTGCCGCGGGGGCCGCGAGCGCGGAGGTCGCCGGCTACTTCGAGCGACGGGGAGGACGGGGCCATGGCCCCGGTCTCGCAGTATCGTTCACCGGCGCGCGCGAGGTGCGACCGCTCGATCGCCGGACCGACGTCGGCGCCTTCGCCCGAGAGGCGGATCGGTTCCTCGCCGGCGGTCCCCACCGTGCCGTACTCGGCTACGCGGGATTCGACGCGGTCGGTCTCTTCGAGCCAGCCCTCCGCGCGTTCCCCAGCGGCTCCCCGTTCCCGCTCGGCGAGTTCGCGTTCGTCCCCCGGCCCACGGTGCGGTCGGTCGCCCCGCCCCGCCTCGGCGCCTCCCGCCCGGTCTCTCACCGAACCCCCGAGAGCGACTCGTTGCCGCGGCGCCCCTTCGAGTCGAGCGTACGTCGCCTGCAACGGGATATCCGCGACGGAGAGGCGTTCCAGGTCGTCCTCGCCCACCGAAGGACCTGGAAGCGCCCCGCCGATCTCCTTGAGGGGGCCGCGCGACTACGCGCCTCGGAGCGGTACGCCTTCTTCTTCTACCTCAAGTTCGGCGACCGGGAACTGGTCGGAGCCGCCCCCGAAGCGGTCGTGCAGCTCGATCGGGGCCGGGCCTATGTCGATCCGATCGCGGGGACCATGTGGGAAGGGCCGGGAGCCGAGAACCGGGCCGCCCTCCACGTCGATCCGAAAGAGCTCGCCGAGCACCGGATGCTGGTCGACCTTGCCCGCAACGACCTCGGACGGGTCGCCCGCCCCGGATCGGTCCACCTCCTGTGGCGGGAGCGTAAGGTCCGGTACGCCCGACTCACGCACCTCGTGAGCCGGGTCGGGGCCGAGCTCGAGCCGTCGGTCGGACCTTGGCAGGCCCTCGGCGCAACGTTCCCCGCGGGCACGGTCAGCGGCGCGCCGAAGATCCGGGCGACCGAGCTCCTCCGACGAGAGGAGGCGACCTGGCGGGGGCCGTACGCGGGAGCGGTCGGCCTGGTCCGCTCCCACGGTCGGGCCGACTTCGCGCTCGCCATCCGGGCCGCGTACGCCGCAGGCCCTACGCTCTACACGTCGGCCGGGGCGGGGATCGTCCATCGGTCCCGTCCAGCCCAGGAGTTCCGCGAAACGCTCGCCAAACTCTCGCACGTAGAGGCGTCGCTCCTCGGGGGCCCTCTATGAAGGTCCTCCTGGTCGACCACGAGGATTCGTTCGTCCACAACATCGAGCAGGCGCTCCGCGCCCGCGGCGCCGAGGTGGTCTGCCTGCGGGCGACCGAACCTCTCAAGGCCGCGCTCGCGGTCGATCCGGACGGGATCGTGCTGTCTCCCGGCCCCGGCCACCCGAGCGACCGTCGCGTCACGGGCCTCTCGCGCGCGCTCTTGGCGCGATGGGACACCGAGCGGCCGTTCCTTGGGGTCTGCCTCGGCCACCAGCTGATCGGGGAGCAGTACGGGGCTCGGGTCGTGCATGCTCCGGAACCGGTCCACGGAGAGCTTTCCGAGCTGGTGCACGATGGGCAGGGGATCTTCCACGGCGTGCCGAGCCCGATGTCGGCGGCACGGTACCACTCGCTCGTCCTCGACCCGGCGACGGTACCCGAGTCGCTCGAGATCTCCGCGCGCGGCCGGGACGGCCTCGTGATGGCGGTCCGGCACCGGACCCGCCCGGTCGAATCGGTCCAGTTCCATCCGGAGTCCTACCTGACCCGCTACGGCCCGAAGCTGCTCGCGAACTTCGTCGCGGAGGCGCGCCGATGATCCGGGAGGCGCTCGAACGGATCCTCGACCGGTCGCCGATGACCCCTCGCACGGCCCGCGCGACGTTCGATGTGCTCCTTGCCCCGGAGACGACCGACGCGGAGCGGGCTGCGCTGCTCGTCGCGCTCACGGCGCGCGACGGCGGCCCCGAGGAGCTCGCGGCGTTCGCACTAGAGATGCGGCGGCGGGCCCGGCCGTTCCCGATCCCGCCGGGAGACCGCCCGGTCGATCTGTGCGGCTCGGGCGGCGCGCCGCATCCGTCCTTCAATGTCTCCACGGTCAGCGCCTTCGTGGTCGCCGCGACCGGGACCCCGGTCGTGAAGCACGGCAACCGAAGCGCCCGAGGCCTTTGCGGGTCGAGCGACCTCCTCGAAGCGCTCGGCCTGCCGGTGACAAGCGACCCGGACTTTGCCCGAGCGACCTACGACCGGTACCGGCTCGCCTTCCTCCACGCTCCGCTCTTCCATCCGGCGACCGGCGCCGTCGCCGAGGCGCGGCGCATCGTCGGCATCCCCACCGTCTTCAATCGGCTCGGGCCGCTTTCCAACCCGGCGCGAGTGCCGTTCCAGGTCGTCGGGGTTCCGAACCTCGAGGCGGCCCACCGGGTCGCATTCGCCCTGGGACGTCTCGGGGTCCGGCGGGGTATGGCGATGACGTCGACCGAGGGCGCGGACGAGTTCTCTCCGCGCGCGGTGACGACCACCGTGATCTGGGATGGAGAGGGGACGCGCACGACCCGGGTCCGCCCGGACGACCTCCTCCCTCCCGACGACCGTCGGGGCGACTGGGGCTCCTTGCCTCCGAGCGAGGCCGCGGAGGAGGCGCGTCGGGTGCTCGCGGGCGGCGGCGGCGCCCGGCGTGGTTCGGTGCTCCTGACGAGCGGGGCGGCCCTCTGGATCGCGGGCGCGACCTCGTCGTTGGCCAAAGGGGTCGAGATCGCGCGTCAGGCGCTCGACGACGGCCGCGCCGAGGAGCTTTTCTCGGGCGTTGTCGCGCTCGCGCGGGGCCGGCGCGGGCCCGGGAGGCCGTGACCATGGGATTCCTTTCCGAGATCGTCGCCGCCACGCGGGCCCGCGTGCGCTCGCCAGCGTACCTTGCCGGGCTTTCCCCGACACCGCCGCCCCGGCGGGCGAGCCTCCGGGAGGCGGTGCGGAGGGACGCGCCCCGGGGAGCGTTGCTGGTCGAATACAAACGGGTCTCGCCGGGCCAGCCGGACCCGCGGCTTCCGGCGCGGAGCGTCGAGGACTTCGTCCGCGCGACCGCTCCGGCGCCGGTGACCGGCTATTCCTGTCTGGCCACCGGGCCCCGGTTCGATGGCGCGCCGCGGGATGTCGCCGACCTCGCTCGCGCGACCGCCGTCCCGGTGCTGTTCAAGGACTTCGTCGTCGAGCCGGTCCAGCTCGACGCGGCCGCCCGGGCCGGAGCCAGCGCGGTGCTGCTCATCGCGCGGCTCGAAACGGAAGGCCATCTCACCGTCCCGCTCGAAGCCCTGGCGGCGGGGGCCCAGACGCGGGGCCTCGAGGTTCTCCTCGAATTCCACCGACGGTCAGAATTAAGTGTGGCCGACCGGGTGCCCGCGGACATGTACGGCGTGAACGTTCGGGACCTGGACTCCCTCGCTTTGGACCGGAGCGCGGCCGAGGGGACGCTCGGGGCGGCGCGCGAGGCGGGGCTCGTCCCCCTCCTCGGTCTGAGCGGCGTCGAGGACTCCCGAACGGCCGGTCGGTTCTGGTCGGCCGGAGCGGACGGCCTTCTCGTGGGGACCGCTGTGGCCCGGTCGCCCGATCCGGTCGGCTTCCTGCGATCGTTGACCCGGGAGCCCGCTCCGGGCGGGGAGGGACCCGCATGAGGACGTTCGTCAAGTTCTGCGGGCTCACCGACCCGGCACTGACCTCCGAGATCCCGAACGGCGGCGCGGCCGGTCTCGTGGTCGACGTCCCAGATTCCCCCCGGTCGATCTCGACCGAGCGGGCGATCGAGATCGTCGGCACCCTTCCCACCGAGGTCGAAGCATGGGCGGTCGTGGTCAATCCGTCGACGGATCTGATCCACCGATTGTTCGAGGAGGTCGGGGTCGACCGCGTGCAGGTCTACGGGGCCGTGCCCTCCGGCCTCGAGTACCTCGAGATCCATCACCTGGTTCCCTCGGTGCCGATCGCCCCCGCCGGATCCGCGGGAGCCGAGCCGACCATTCCCCCCGCGGAGGACTACTCGCGGGTCCATCTGGACGCCGCGGGCCAGGCGCTCCCCGGCGGGAGCGGGGTGCGCCCGGACTGGGAGGTCTGCGCGCGGATCGTCGATGCGCACCCTGGTCGCAAGTTCATCCTGGCCGGCGGACTGACTCCCGAGAATGTAGGGGAGGCGCTCGCCGTCGTGCGACCGTGGGGCGTCGATGTCTCCTCGGGGATCGAAAAGACCCGAGGGGTCAAGGACGTCGAGAAGATGCGCGCCTTCGTCCGCGCCGTCGAGGAGTTCGAGCACGGGCATGCCTGAACGGTACGGACCGTACGGAGGGGCGTTCGTCCCCGAGACGCTCGTCCCCGCCCTCGCGGAGCTCGAACGGGTCTGGAAGGAGGCCCGGAGAGACCCGGCGTTCCGGCGCGAGCTCTCCCGGCTCTCGACGACCCTCGGCGGCCGGCCGACGCCGCTCTACTTCGCCTCCCGGCTCACTCGGCGCGCCGGCGGGGCCGAGATCTGGCTCAAGCGGGAGGACCTGGTGCACGGGGGGGCGCACAAGTTCAACAACGCCCTCGGCCAGGGTCTGCTCGCCCAGCGCATGGGGAAGCCGCGGCTGATCGCCGAGACCGGGGCGGGCCAGCACGGTGTCGCGACCGCGATGATCGGCGCGGCGCTCGGGCTCCGTACCGAGGTCTACATGGGCGAGGTCGATATCGACCGGCAGAAGCCGAACGTCGATCGGATGCGCCTTCTGGGCGCCCGCGTCATCCCCGTGAAGAGCGGGACCCGGACCCTGAAGGATGCGATCAACGCCGCGCTCCGGGACTGGATCGCGAACGTCCGGACGACGCACTACCTGATCGGTTCGGCGGTGGGACCCCATCCGTTCCCATCGATCGTGACCGACTTCCAGAGCGTCATCGGTCGCGAGCTCCGTCGCCAGGCCGTTCGCGCGTTCGGCCGGCTCCCCGACCTCGCGGTCGCCTGTGTCGGGGGAGGATCGAACGCCCTCGGCACGTTCCATCCGCTGCGGAAGACGTCGGTCGAGCTCCTCGGGGTCGAGGCGGGCGGTCCGGCGGGATCGACCGGCGCGGGCTCGCTCTCCTACGGCCGTCCGGGGATCCTGCACGGCGCCCTTTCCTACGTGCTCCAGGACGCGGACGGCCAGGTCTCCGAGACCGAGAGCATCTCGGCCGGGCTCGACTATCCGGGCGTGGGGCCGGAGCATGCGTGGTTCCGGGACTCCGGCCGGGTCCGCTACACGGCGGTCCACGACCAGGACGCCCTCCGCGCCTTCCACTGGCTCGCGGTGGACGAAGGGATCCTGCCGGCGCTCGAGTCGTCGCACGCCCTCTTTGCGGCGGTGACGGAGGCGCGGCGGCGCCCGAAGGAGCAGCATATCGTCGTGACGCTCTCGGGGCGTGGGGACAAGGACCTCGGGGTGGTGCTCGGTGCGACTCGATAAAGCGCTGCGGACGGCGCGCGCGGAAGGACGGACGATTGCCGTTCCGTACCTCATGGTCGAACGCCGGCGGGCGTCCCGGCTGAAAGCCACGGTCCTCGCGCTGCGGGAGGCGGGGGCGACCGCGCTCGAGCTCGGCTTTCCGTTCTCCGACCCGATCGCGGACGGACCGGTGCTGGAGGCCGCGGCGAACCGGGCGCTCCGGGGAGGCACGACCTGGGCCGACCTCCTCGAGGCGGCGCGGGTCACCAGCGAGGTACTCCCGACCGCCGTGATGACCTACGCGAACCCGGTGCTCCGCCACGGCCTTGAGGCCGCGGCCCGAACGCTGGGCGGCGCCGGGATCTCCGGGCTGATCGTGCCCGACCTCTCGCTCGAGGAGTCGGCGCCGTGGCGCCGTGCGGCCCGCGCGGGCGGGCTCTCGCTCGTGCTTCTCGCGGCCCCGGGCGGATCCGACGAGCGGGTCGCTCGCCTGGCCCGGAGTTCGCGGGGGTTTCTCTACCTGGTCGCCTACTACGGGACGACGGGGCACGCCGCGGAGGGTAACCGAGTCGACCTGGCCCCCCTCGTAAACGCGGCGCACCGGGCCGCCCCCTCACTCCCGGTTCTGGTGGGGTTCGGCATCCGGGACCGGGCCAGCGCGGCCCGAGCCCTCTCGACCGGCGCGGACGGCGTTGTCGTGGGCACCGCGCTCGAAGAGATGATCCAGCGGGACCCGCGGCCCGCCTCGATCGAGCGGTGGTTCCGGCGCATCGCCGGCACGCCCCGGCCCTGATCGCCTCGCCGAGTCCCTCGGGGTTCGGCCCGGCTTACGGGCGGATCCTCTCGAGGGCCAGAAAGCGGACGCTCGCATCGGCGGCGACCCCCGCGACCAGGAACTCCTTGCGGACCCCTTGGGCGACCCGCACGCCGCCCGCGACCTCGGGCCACGGAGCCACGTGGTCGGTAGGCACCGCCTGGATCAGGTAGCGGGCGTGGGCGTTCGCCGGGTTCCGCGGATACGCGCGGAAATGGGCGCCGTACTTGAACCCCGTCTTGACCACCAGGTGCCGGCCCCGCAGGTCCCGGTAGGCGGCGAGTCGCTCCGTGAACCGCGGGTCGAGCTTGCGGGCGCGGCGCTCGATCCGCTCGAGCGGGATGGCGCGACCCGAAGGTGCGTCCCGCAGCGTCAGCTGGCCGGAGGACGCGAGGTACGCCGCTTCGATGAGGCTCAGCTCGAGACGGTCTCCGACCCGGCTCCCGTACGCGAGCTCGCGGCCGAGCGCCTCGACAGCGGCGGGGTCGTGAACGGTCACACGGTCCTCGCTAAGCCAGCCGTCGGTCGGCTGCGGGAGCGGACGGGGCGGCAGCGCGCCCGTAGGAGACGGACGGCGCACCCGGTAGTAGGTCAGGTCGGACTCCTCGTCCACGAGCCCGAGCAGGAGCGCCTTCTTCGCGGTCTGGGCGCGGGCGGCGAGGTCGAACAGGTGGGCGAGGTCGAACGGCGCCCGCTCGCTGAGCACCTCGACCCAGTAGCGGGAGGGCGTCTTGTGGAGCGTGCCGCCGCGCGGCAGGACCGCGAAGTCGACCGGCGGAGGGCTCGCGCGAACGACGTAGCCGCGTTGGCGAAGGTCGCGGTAGACCAGATAGCGGACCGGAAAGCCGCGGTCGTGGCGGACCGCCCGGCGGAAGATCTCGGGCCACTCGACCGTGCGCCCGGCGGCCGAGACCACCGCGATGCGGCTCATCTCCGCGAGGTACACCGATTCGTACCGGTCGAGCGCGAGCGCGCCGCCCGACTCCGGGGTCCCGAAGTACCCCTTGCCGTAGAGCGCGCTCGCTTCGGCCGCGTCCTCGAACCGGACGGTCCCCTCGTCGGCGAGAACCCCGCTCACCGCTGGGCTCCCCGAAGGTCGGAGAGGCAAAGGAGCGGCTCGAGCCGGACGCCGACCTCCGCGAGCCGCTCGCGCGCCCCGAGCTCGCGGTCGACCACCACGAGCGCCCGGTCGACCCGGCCCCCGGCGGCCCGCACGATCTCGATCGAGCGCAGCGAGCTGCCCCCGGTCGTGGAGACGTCCTCGATCAGAAGGACGTGGGCGTCCTTCGGGATCTCCCCTTCGAACGCCTGGCGCGTACCGTGCTCCTTCGGCGCCTTGCGGAGGACGACATACGGCTTTCCGGTGCGCAGCGCGGTCGCGACGACCAGGGGCACCGCGCCGAGCTCCATGCCCGCGAGCCGTTCCGCATCGCCGACCCGCGCCGCGAGCGCGCGCGCGATCGTGTCGAGTCGCCCGGGGTCCGTCCAGGCTCGTTTCACGTCCACGTAGACGTCGCTCTTCTGCCCGGAGGTGAGCGTGAAATCGCCGAACCGCACCGCGCCCGAATCCAGGAGAAGACGGACGATCGCCGCCGGATCCACGGATCCGCCCGAGGGACCGGTCGACGTCACCACGGCACCTTCTTCAAGCCGACCTTGAACCCGATCCAGTTGAAGGCCACGTGCAACCCCAGCGTGAACACGAGCAGCCATAAGACCGCTTCCCAGTGGAAAAAGACGGACGCGAACAGCGCGGGATAGAGCGCGAACCCGATCGCGATCGGCACGAGGACGAACGGCAGCTGGTCGATGAGGAGGGTACGCGTCCCGCTCTCCCGGCCGAGGCGCCGCTTCAGGAACGAGCCGAGCGCGTCCCCCGACATCGCCCCGAAGGTGAGCAGGGCGGCGAGCGGGACCGCGGCGAGGACGGTCGGCGCGAGGGTCGGGACGAGCTGAAGGTTCGGCGGGGCGATCAGGATCAGCCACGCTTCGAGGAGGCAGAACGGCATCCCGAAGAACCCGGCGAAGAGGAACCCCGACCAGGTCTTCGAGGCGCCGAGAACCCGCCGTCCGTCGGACCAGAGCCGCCCGAAGTCCATGGGGGGGCCTCGGCCCCGCGGCAGGGTCGCGACGGCGTTCGCGATGTACGCGGGGAGCAGGAGCCAGAGTACTGCGAAGGCGCTCGCAACGAACTGGGCAAGCACCGCGCCGCCCCGCTACGGTTCCCGGACGAACCGTTCGATCGTCGTCACGACGCCGGCGAAGAGCCGGGGGTCGAGGCTCTCCTCCGCGTCGTGAATGTTGGCCGTCGGGTCCATGCTCCCGAAGACGAGGGCCGGCAGCGCCACCCCCTTCGGGGTGCGCAGGCCGCGGAGGGCGCTCGCGTCCGTGCCGCCGTACTCGCCGACCACGCCCTTCGCCCCGAGGGTCTCGTGGAGGATGCGGACGAGCCGCTGGGCGGCCGGGTCGTCCACCGGGAGGGCGTAGCCGGGCCGGCACCGCTCAGGAGGCGCCTCGATCACCGCGAGGGGCGAGTGGGACTGGATCCATTCCCGCACGTGGCCCTGGACGGCCGAGAGTGCCGTATTGAGCTCCATCTCCGGGGTGAGGCGCAGGTCGACCGTGAACGACGTGACCCCCACGGCATGCTCGTCGATCAGCCGCCGATCCGCCGCGTGGCGAAGGAGGTCGATCGCGACCGGGACCGGATTGTGTCCGCGGTGCGGGTAGCCGCCGTGCGCCGCCGTGCCCACGACCTGCAGCGCCCGGGTGCCGGGCGCGAGGGACAGCGCGGTGGCGCCCGCGGTCTCCAGCCGGAACGGGGCGGGCACGAGGCCGGCCAGCTTCGCGGGCAGCGCATCCAGGGCCGGGGCCGGACCCCCGAATACGAGCGTGACGGCGCGGGCGATCTGGTTCGCCGCGTCGGTCTCCGCATGGGCCGCCAGCAGGCCGACCCCGTCCGGATCGCTCAAGACCTCGCCGACGTCGAACTTCGTCAGCGACGCCCGGCCGGTGATCACGGGCTCGGGCGCGTGCCGGTCCGGCCAGTCCGGAGAACGGTACACGGAGCGCCATCCCCGAGCCACCTCGTGGAGGTCGACCAGGGCGCGGCCGTACGCGAGGGCCTCGGCGAGCGGCACGGGCCGCTCGAACGACCCTTCGAGGAAGGCCACCCCGCTCGATCCCGCCGTGACCTCGGGGCCCCCGTCCGGGATGAGCGCCACGTCGGCGCGAAGTATCCGCTCCGGGTCGTCGGCCGCGAGAGGCGCATCGTGTTCCCGTATCGCTTCGATCCCGCCCTGCCCTCCGGTCTCCTCGTCGCAGCAGACCAAGAGCCGGACGTTCCGCGGGAGGTCCTTCGCGTCGGCGAGGTGGCGAAGGGCGGTCAGCGAGGTGACGACGCCGCTGCCGAGATCATCGTTCGACCCGCGTCCGTAGAGGCGATGGTCGGCGCGGTAGGTGAGCGAGTGCGGCGGACTCTTCCACCGGGCGAGCTGCTCGGCCGGGACCGGCACGACATCGTAGTGGGCCAGGATGAGCACCGTCTCGCTGGCGCCGACGTCGAGGTCGATGATCACGTTCGGTCGGTTGATGCCCCGCAGGTTCCCGCCGGCATCCCCCGCGACCAACGGGTCGTAGATGCGGGTCGCGAGCCCCGCGGCGCGGGCCGCCCGCACGATGGTGTCGGAAGCGCGCAGGTAGTTCGGCTTCTCCCACCGCTGGTGGCCCGGATCCTCGAGGTTCACCGGCGCCGTGGCGACGAGCTGGGTCAGGAGCCGGAGCGGCTCCTCGCCGCCCATCGCGCGGGCGGCCTCTCCGACCGGTGCTTCTCCCGGAGCGTCGGCCATCGCGGGTCCCCCTAGGCGAGCGCGAAGGCGACGACGAGCGATCCGGTCAGGAGGAGCAGGAACATGGCCGGGAACATGTTCGTGAACATCGAAAGGGTGTCGCCCAGCGAGGTCAAAAGCCGAGCGGTGTGACCGGGTCCAAGGACCCGTACCGAAGGCACATCGGCCTCCCCGTAGCGCACTTCGACCGGGGCGAGATCGGCGACCGCACGGCGCACGACCTCGGTCGCGTCCTCGATGAGCCGCGGGAGGGGGTATCGCTCGCCGACCGGGTTGATCCCGCCGTCGACCTCGTGAACGACGTGGTTGTCGGTCGTCATCACCTCGGCGACGTCGACGACCTTCTCGAGCGCCCGCACGATGGGCTCGCGCAGGCCCACCACGAGATTGTTCCCGTCGATCAGGAGGTAGGCCGAGACCTTTCCGCCGGCCCGGACCGCGACCGCGCGCAGCCCCTGCGGCCCGATTCCGTCGCGGCCGATCGAATAGCCCGCGCGGACCGCCACTCCGACCTCCACCGGTTCGGAGGTCGCCGCGGCCGACGCCGCGGCCACCGCCGCCTGGGCGTCCTTGACGAGCTGCTCGGCGGAGGGGGTACCGTACAGGATGTCGCCCTCGCCCTCGATGTAGGAGTTGTGCCCATCGATGAGCGCGATCGAGGGACCGCCGGGGACCGTCAGCTCTCGGACCAGACGGTCCGCGACGCTGTAGGCGATGTCATCCGTGGGCGCGGGGGCGCGCGAGACGGTCACGAGCGCCGCGTCGCCGAGGAGCTGCGCGCGGGCGAGGCTCTTCGGATACGGGGCCACGAGCGGTCCGGCGCGCGAGGACTTCGACGGCGTCAGTCGGCGCAACAGCGCGCGAGCGGCGTCCGCGACCTGACCGACCTCCTTCTCGCTGGGGAGGTCGAGGTCGTGGTCGGACGGGGTGTGCGGGACGAGAACGGTCCCGGCTTCGGGTCCCAGCCGGTCGGCGAGCTTTCGGGGAAGATCGCTCGCCCCCAGCGCCGCGAACGGGCCCGGGTGTACCGTCGGCAGCGCGAGGGTAACGTGAGGGTGCCCGTCCTTGTAGAACACGAGGAGGCGCACCTTGAGATCGGCCTCGACCGCCGTCCGGAGGAAGAACGCCTCGAGCGCATCGGTCGCCGAGCTGTCGCGATCGCCGACGTGGTCGAGGAGCGGACGGATCAGCGAGACCCCCGAGATGTGGAACTCGCGGCGCATCGGTCGGTCCGCGGCCCGGATCAGCGCCACCGAGCAGGCGAAGGCGATCAGGAGGAACAGGAACGTGGCCGCAACGACCGCGATCGAAGGAGGGGAGATCGCGAACACTCCGAGCAGGTAGAGCGCGACCGGTAGGAGCGAGACCCCGACCGTCCGCGAGTGGCTGGCCCGGGAGACACCGTAGAGCGTCAAGTGGCGGAACCAGAACGCCGGTCCGGCCACGAACGCCGCGAGGAGAAGGAGGCTCGGAACGCTTCCGGGCCAGACGGTGTAGGCGCCGCGCCAGATCAGGGCGATCGGGATCATCAGCACGAACAGGGTCAGGGTCAGGAACGCCGATCGGTGGAACTCGAAACGGCCTCCGACCCACCGCGCGAGCGCCGGCGTCGCGCACGTGCCGATGAGCGCCGGGACGAGGATCGCGAGAAGGAACCCCTCGAAGAACCGCGGGGTGTCCGGTAACCAGAGCAGGGCGGCGAGGCCGGCGCTCGCGACGACCGTGAGGGCCAGCGTTACAGGGGGCCGCGGAGCCCGGAACAATAGGTGACCCCGCCGGACCTCGCGCTGTCCGGGCGACTCGAACGAGCCGACGTCAGCCGCCACGGGCGCGCCGCACCTCCGAAAGGATGCCTCGGAACCCTGCCCCGAACCCTTCCTCCTCCGTGATCGTTCCCGTGACCAGGACCTGCGCCCCGGCGTCCAGGAGCGACCGGGCGTCGTTCCCCGTACGGATCCCGCCTCCGACAATCACCGGGATCTCCACGGCCGACCGGACCGCGCGCACCATCGGCGGCGGTACGGGAGCCGGGGCCCCCGAACCCGCCTCGAGGTAGATGTACCGCATCCCGAGGAACTGAGCGGCGAGGGCGTAGCCGGCCGCGCCCCGGACGTCCTCGCGATCGACCGCGTCGACCTGGCCGACCTCCCCGACCCGCATCCCCGGCGCGATGACAAGATAGCCCATCGGGATCGGCTCGAGGCGGAGGGCCCGCACGACCGAAGCGGTGCGCGCGTGGGTCCGGATGACGAGGTCGAGGTTGCGGGAGTTGAGGAGGCTCATGAAGAGGATCGCATCCGCCCCCGGCGCGAGGGAGCCCGGCCCTTCCGGAAAGATGACGACCGGGACCTTTACCGCCGCCTTCACGGCCCGCGCCGCCTCGGCCATCACCTCGCGGCTGATCCCCGTCGATCCCCCGAGCAGGATCCCGTGGCTCCCGAGCTCGACCGCGCCGCGGGCGACGTGGGCGGCCCGGGCGCCGGGGGACTTATCGGGATCGATCAGCGTGAAATGGATCGGCCCGCCCCGAAGCGTCTCGGCGAGGTACTGCTCGACCCGGAGGGCCGGGGACCGTGGGTCGCTCATCGGAACGCCACCACCAGGAACGCGACCAGCGCGACCGTCATCGCCACCTTGCTCATCGTCTGCTCGTAGTGGAGCCGGTCGGGCAGGAACCAGACGGAGACCCCGAAGACCGCGTCAGCAGCCCCGACCAGCACCACGTAGATAATTCCCACGACCGTCGTCGCGGAGACGAACCAGGCGAGGGGGACCACGCTGAGGACGATCCCGGCGAACACGCTCGCCTGGGCGACGCGCCCCGAGAACGGGAGCCCGTAGGTCATCGGAAGCGTCGTCCGCCCGATGTCCCCCTGGACGTCCTCCATGTCCTTGATCACCTCCCGGCTCAGCGTCGCGAGGAACGCCATCCCCGCGAACGGTAGGAGGAGGGTGGCGTCGCCGGCGGCGGCCCCACCGTAAAGGAAGACCATGGCGGTGAGAAACGCCACGACGAGGTTCCCGACGAATCCCCGCGCCTTGAGGTGGAATTCGTAGACGTAGAGGGCGAGGACCGCCGCGGCGAAGATCGCGCCGACGAGCGGCTCCATCGCGATCACGGGCAGCACGACGATCAGTCCCGAGAGGAACAGCGCCACCGCGAGCCCCCGGGCCCGCTCGACGGACACCGCCCCCGTCACGAGGGGCCGGTCCGGGTGGTTCGTCCGGTCGACCTCGAGGTCGAGGACGTCGTTCAGCACATTCCCGCCCGCGGTGACCAGGGAGGTCGAGAGCCCGGCCAGCACGAGCAGGACCCACAAGGTAGCGGAGATCCCGACCCCGAGCGCGGCCGCGACCAGCCCCCCGACGACCGTTCCGACGAACGAGACGGCCAGGTTGGGCAGCCGAAGCAGTCGAAGCTCCCCGCGCACGGCGGCCGATGGCCGAACAAATCGCTTAAGAGTTGTGTCCGGGGGACGCGCGGCCGACCCTGAGCCCCCGTGGCCCGGGGAGGACGGCGCGTTATATCCCGGCCCGTCTCCCGGCGGCCGTGTCCCCGTCGGGCGTCGCGCGTCCTCCCCTCCAGTCCTTCCAGCTGGACAACGGCCTATCCGTCGTGCTCGCCGCCGACTCGGCGAGCCCGACCGCGAGCGTCTGGGTCTGGTACCGCGTCGGCTCGAAGAACGAGTGGCCCGGCGTGACCGGGGCCTCCCATTGGGTCGAGCACATGCTCTTCGAGGGATCGCCCCGCTACGGGAAGGGAGCGATCGATCGGGCGATCGTGAGCGTCGGCGGAGAGCTGAACGCGTTCACCGACACCGACTTCACGGCCTACTTTTCCACCGTGCCCCGGGATCACCTCTCGGTGCCGCTCGACATCGAGTCGGACCGAATGACCCGGGCGCTCATCGCGGACGAGGAGGTCGAGCGGGAACGGACGATCATCCACTCGGAGCGGGAGGGGAACGAGAACTGGCCCGAGTTCCGAGTCGAGGAGGACCTCTACGCGCTCGCCTTCCGTCGCCACCCGTACCGCTGGGACGCGCTGGGCCACCGGGAGGATATCGCGCGCATGACCCCGGCCGAGCTGCGCGGATACTATCACCGGTTCTACGGCACGCGGAACGCGATCCTCGTCGTGGCGGGAGGTTTCGACCCCACGGCGATCGCGGCGGAGATCCGGGAACGGTTCTCTCCGCTCCCCGCGACCGGCGAGGACGTCACGGTCGCCGAGGTCGAACCTCCCCAGCGGGGGGAGCGTCGCTCCGAGCTTTCCGGTCCCGGGACCACGCCGTACCTGCAGATCGGCTGGCGGTCTCCGGCGCTCGCCGACCCGGCGACGCCCGCGACGCTGGTCCTCGACACCCTGCTCGGCGGGGAGACCCGGATGTTCTCGGCCGGTGCCGGCTGGTGGCGCAGCGCGGAGCATCCCAGCGCCCGGCTCTACCGGGTGCTCGTGGACCCCGGGCTCGCCGTGCGGGCCGCGAGCGACTTCCGGCCCAAGTTTTATCCCGGCCTCTTCACGATCCAGGCCTTGGCTGCGAAAGGGGTCTCGCTCGACCGGATCGAGCACGAGATCGAGCGCGTCGTGGAGCGGGTCGCCCGGACCGGCCCGACCGCCCAGGAGATGGAGGAGATCCGGACCAAGATCCGCCGGGGCGCGGCCCTCGCGTACGAAGGCGCATCGCGCATCGGATTCCGACTCGGCTACTTCTCCGTCCTCCGCTCCCCCGAGTACGAGGACGAGCTCTACCGGGCGGTTCTTCGGGTGCGCGCCGAGGAGGTCCGCGCCCGCGCGCGCGAGATGCTGCGTCCCGAGCACCGGGTGGTAGTGCGGTACACCCCGACGGGGGAGGGCCAGGATGACTGACCGTACGGACCCTCTCCGTATCGAATACGGGGCCGAGCTCGACGGGCTCCAGGTCGTTCACCAGCCGGCCCCCACGGGAGCCGCGAGCGTCTCCGCGACGTACGTCGGCCCCGCCGGCTGGGCGTTCGATCCGCCCGGAAGGGAGGGGACGGCCCGCCTGGTCAACCAGCTGGTCACGAGCGCGGCCGGCCGGCTGGACCGGATCGCGCTCGCGCGGCGCCTCGACCGCCTCGGCGCGACGCTCGCCCGGCAATGCGCCCCCGAGTCCGCGGAGGTCTCGATCTGGGGACCGGCCTCCGAGTGGGGGCATCTTCTCGAGATCCTCGCGGACGTCGTGCTTCGGCCCCGATTCGACCCGAGCGACGTGGCCCGGGCCCGGCGCCAGATGCGGGAGCGGCAGCTGCGCGAAGCGACCCAGCCGGCGAGCCGGGCCGAGGTCGAGCTGTGGAGGGCCGTCTTTCCCGAGGGCCACCCGTACCGCGAGAGCGGGGTGGGCTCGGCCCGGTCGCTCGCCCGCATCACCCGGGCCGACCTGCAGAAGTTCCACCGCGCTCAGTACTCGAGCGGCGAGGCGGTCCTGGTGGTGACCGCACCGGTCGGTCCCGCCGCGGTCGAACGGGCGGCTCGACGGCTCTTTCGGTCGTTCGCCACCCGGACCGCCCCCTCCCTCTCCCTGCCGCCCCTCGGGAACCGTCGGCCGACCGAGCGACGGATCGATCTCCCGGGCCGCAGCCAGGTCGAGGTCCGACTCGGAGGGGTATCGATCCCCCGCTCCGCCCCGGAGTATCCGGCCGCGTACCTCGCGAACGAGATCCTGGGCGGGCGGCCGATGCTCAGCCGGCTCTTCCAGCAGGTCCGGGAGAAGGGAGGGCTCGCCTACCATGCCTCGAGTGCGCTCGAGGCGATGCGCCTCGGCGGACATTTCGAGGTGCAGGCCGGGACCGGGGGCGACCGGTATCCCAAGGTCGTCCGTCTCCTCCGTCAGGAGCTCGCCCGCGCCTCGAACGAAGAGGTTTCGCGGGCGACCCTCGATACGATCCGGGAGAGCGCGATCGGCCAGATCCCGCTCGCCCTCGAGTCGACGTCGGACGCGCACGAGCTGGCGGTCGACGTCGCGTACCACCGGCTCCCGGGCGACTACTGGCTCGGCTGGCCGGCGAAGCTCAGGGCGGTCCGACCCCGCGACGTGCGCGCCGCGGCCGCACTCGCCCTCGACGTTCGGCGGGCCGTCACGGTCCTCGCCGGTCCGCTGGGTTGAGGCCGAAGGGCCGGCCGAAGTGCGGTCAGGGTTCGGCCGTGTCGCGCACGCGCTCGGGATGGGAGTAGAGATTGAGCCGGTCCTCCCGCACGAACGCGGCGAGTGTGATCCCCCATCGGTCGGCGGCGGAGACCGCGAGGGAGGAGGGCGCCGAGACCGCGGAGACGATCGGGATCCCGGCGGCGTTGGCCTTCTGCACGATCTCGAAGCTCACGCGACCGCTCACCTGAAGGATCGCGCGCGCGTCGGGCAGGTGCCCCCCCAGGAACCGGACCCCCACCACCTTGTCCACGGCGTTGTGGCGTCCGACGTCCTCGGCGACGACGAGGAGCGCTCCGCCGGGATCGAACAGCCCGGCCGCGTGGAGACCCCCGGTCCGGTCGAACAATGGCTGAGCCGCTCGCAGCCGCTTCGGCAGCCCGAGCAGGAACGCGGCGTCGACGACGAGGTCGCTTGCGACCGGTCCGCCCCGTTCGGCGTAGAGCCCCTTGACGAGCGAGCGTCCGCAGACCCCGCAGCTCGAGTTGGTGAAGAACTGACGCCGGAGCTCGGGCGCGACATCGATCGGCCGTCGAGTGTGGACCTCGACGACGTTGCCGCTCGTGTCGAGGTTCGGCACGATCCGCTCGATATCGGCGCGGTCGGTGAGGATCCCTTCGGTGAACAGAAAGCCCGCGGCCAGGCTCGCGTCGTCGGTCGGCGTGCGCATCGTGACGCTGACGGTCTCGGAGCGACCTTCGTGGACGAGGCGGATCTCGAGCGGCTCTTCGGTCGCGACGAGGTCCGCGACCGGGAACGCGAGCGTTTCCCCCGCCGACCGCGAAACCTTGAGGTTCTCGACCTGGGCGACCGCGTGGGGATCGGGCGCGGCCATCTACCGGCCCGCGCTACGGCCGATCCCGCGGAGGAGACCGAGGACCATGCGCACCCCGCGGTTCACCTCGGGGTCCCGTACCGCGGTCGCGATCTCGAGGAGGCCCATCGGCCGATCCCCCTCGGCGCGGTGGGCCTCTTCCAGCGCGGCGGGGACCCCGCTCGTGAGCGCCGCGAGCGTTTTCGGGTCCAGGCGCTCGAACGTCCGGACGAGCACCTCGAGGTTCCGTACGGCCCGTCGGATCGACACGGGGTCGAGACGGTCGGTGAGGACCCCCACCAGGCGGTCCTCGGAACGCAGGACGTCGGAGGAGAAGCGCAGCACGCCGCGCTCCTCGAGGAGGCGCACGAGCTCGAGCAGCTCCCGGATCGAGGTCGCCGACGCGTCGAGCTCCGGACCGAGGGTCTCGGGAAGAGCGGCGGGGCGGCTCCCGGAGGAGGGGGCGGGTCGCGATCGGATCGGTCGGGCCATGGTGCGGGTCAGCTCCCCGGGGGCCGGTAGTCCGGTCGCGCCCACTTATCTTCGACCCGCACCCCCGCCTGCGGGCGGCGGATCTTGCCGCGGGGGTTCGTGACGGGGACGGGCGACTCGAGCGGGCCCGGGCTCTCGAGGCGTTCCATCCGAACCCGAGTGCCCTTGTAGTCAGGGGTGGTGGTCGGCCCGTCCCGCACGTCCCGCGTCAATCGGTTGACCGCGCCGTCGGCCCGGTCGTGCAAGGTGAGGAAGAGCGTCCGGTCCGGGACGCGGTCGGTCACGTGGACCCGCGTCTGGATCGATCCGGCTTCCGAGGTGAGGCGGACCCAGTCTCCTTCCGAGAGTCCCCGCTCCGCGGCGAGGGGTGGGGAGACCTCGACGAACGTACCGGGGACCTTCGAACGGATGCCGGCGTCCTCGTACGTAAGGTTCCCCCAGTGGAAGTGCTCGAGGAGCCGTCCGTTGTCGAGCGCGAGGTCGTACGCCGCATCGGTCGGCGTCGGCGGGGCGAAATCGACCGGGTGGAACCGGGCCTTCCCGTCCGGGAAGTTGAACCGTTCCCGGTGCAGGACCGGGGTATCGACGCCGTCCGCGCGGATCGGCCACAGGAGGCTCGAAAACCCTTCGAGCCGATCGAAGCTGGCGCCGGCGAACATCGGGGTCACCCGGGCGACCTCGTCCAGCACGGCCCTCGGTTCGGTCCCGCTCCAGTTCGCCCCGAGCCGTCGCGCCAGCGCCGTCACGATCTCGCCGTCGGTCCGCGCTTGGCCGAGCGGCGGGAACGCGCGGTAGAGGCGCTGGAGCCGGCGTTCGGTGTTGACGAACGTCCCTTCCTTCTCGAGCGAGGCGGCGGCCGGAAGGACGTAGTCCGCGAACTCCGCGGTACGGGTGAGGAACAGATCCTGGACGACGAGGAGCTCGAGCCGTTCGAACGCCTTCGCGACCTTCGCCTCATCGGCGTCGGCGAGCAGCTTGTCCTCCCCGAGGATGTAGAGGGCCCGGATGCGGCCGTCGAGGATCGCATCGACGAACTCGGTGCTCGTGAGCCCCTTCGTCTTCGGGAGCGGGGTTCCCCACTCCTGTTCGATCCGGGCCCGGGCATCGGGGTCGTCGATCTTCTGGTATCCCGGAAGGAAGCCGGGGAGGCAGCCAAAGTCGCTCACTCCCTGGACGTTGCAGTGGCCCCGCAACGGGTACCCGCCCGTGCCCGGCCGACCGAAGTTCCCGGTGACGAGGAGAAGGTTGCAGATCGCGGTCGAGGTGTCGCTGCCGTTCTGGTGCTGGGTGACCCCCATCGCCCAGAGGATGCAGGCGGACCGTGCCGCATGGAACATCTCCGCCATGCGGACGATGTCGGCGCGCGGGAGGCCCGTGACCTCCTCTGCGAAGTCGAGCGTATAGCGGGCGAGCCGGTCGCGGAACTCGGCGAAGTCGCTCGTCCGCTCGGCGATGAACTCCCGCGCCTCCCAGCCTTGGTCGATGATGTACTTCGCGACCGCGTTGAGCAGCACGAGGTCGGTGCCCGATCGAGGCGCGAGGAAGAGGTCGGCGCGTTGCGCGAGCTCGTGGCGGCGGGGGTCGACCACCACGAGCTTCGATTTCCGGAGCTTCTGGGACCGCTTGATCCGACCGGCGAGGACCGGGTGGGCTTCCGCGGCGTTCGACCCGATCGTCATCACGAGGTCGGACTGCTCGATATCGACGAACGTGCCGGGGTCGGCCCCGATGCCCACGGTGCGGAAGAGACCGGTCGTGGCCGGCGCTTGGCAGTAGCGGGCGCAGTTGTCGATGTTGTTCGTGCCGAGGACCTGCCGCGCGAACTTCTGGGTGAGATACCCTTCCTCGTTCGTGCCCGTGCAGGTCGCGATGACCCCGATCGAATCCGGTCCGTAACGGTCCCGGATCTCCGTCATCCGCCGGGCGATGTCGTCGAGCGCCTCGTCCCAACTGACCCCGACGAACCGGTCGCCTGCGCGCGCGAGGGGCTCCGTGAGACGGTTCGGACTGTTCACGAAGTCGTAGCCGAACTTGCCCTTCACGCAGGTCGCGATCCCGTTCGCGGGCGACTCGGTCTTCGGGAGGACCTTCAGGATCTCGCGTCCCCGGGTCCATACCTCGAACGAGCAGCCTACCCCGCAGAACGTGCAGACCGTCTTCGTCCGACGGATCGAACCCTGCCGGGCCGCCGCCTCAAGCTCGCTCGTGAGCCAGAGCGGCTCCAGGTCCGGGGAGGCCTCCTTCGTCCAGTGGACGAGCTTGTCCCGGGTCTCCGGGGCCAGGTTTGAGAAGTGAGCCGCCCTTCCCCGCATCGACTTCTCCATCATCGCGTCGACCGGGCAGACGGTCGCGCACGTCCCGCAGGAGACGCAGGAGGACCGGTCGATAGGGACCCCCTGGTCCCACACGACCCGGGGCGGCGAGAGGCTCCAATCGATGTGAATGACCTCGTTCACCACGACATCCTGGCAGGCTTCCACGCATCGGCCGCACAGGATGCACTGGTTCGGGTTGTAGGCGTAGAACGGGCTCGTTTCATCCATCGCGTACGGCTTCGGCCGGTAGTGCTGTTCCTTGATCCCGAAGCGTACCGCCGTGTTGTGGAGCTCACAGTCGCCGTTGTTGCGGTCGCAGAGCGTGCAGGCGAACTCGTGGTTCTCGACGATCCGGTCCATCGCGGTGCGCTGCGCGGCGACGATCATCGGACTCGAGGCATCGAGCTCGAGCCCTTCCGAGACCATCGTCGCACAGGCCCGCACGACCTGGCCGTCGGCGACGACGAGGCAGGCATCGCAGGTCTTGAGCGGCCCGAGCTTCGGGTGGTAGCAGAGGCTGGGGGGCGCGCGTCCCTGAGTCCGCAAGAAATCGAGAACGCGGGTGTCGGGAGCGACCTCGTGCGACTGCCCATCCAGGACCACGTGAACCATACTCTAGACGGGCGAATCGCTCCTTGCGACACCTCAGCACGTGGCGGTATTTAGGAATCCGCGCGGCGCCCGGGGCCGATACGTTCGCGAACGGCGGAGGCGCACCGAGCGCGGGGCGGGGTCGGTCGGCGGCTACTCGCGGACCCTCACCAGATCCGCGGGCGTATCGATGTCGGCGAAGGAGGCTTCCGCGACCGTCCCGGGCCCCCAGAGCTCCACGGCCCCCGTGCGCTGGAGCTGCTCGACCAGGCCGCGCAATCCGACCCCCTTCGGTAGGAGCTCTTCCACCACCCCCCGCTCTCGGCCGGAGTAGATGGCGTGAAGGACCTGCCAGCGACCCGAGCGATCGATCGGCACGAGCGCGGGTCCCCGGTAGCGCGCGCGCATCGCGAGGAGCGAGTCCCGATCGAGGAACGGCATATCCGCTCCGAATAGGAAGAACGGATCGACCGTCTCGGTGAGCACGCGCGCGAGGCCCCCGAGCGGCCCGCGATCGAACGGATCTCGGACGACGCGTACCCCCGGGAGCTCGAGGGGAAGGACACTGACCACGGTCACGGAGAGACCGAGAGATCGCAGCAGCCGCACCTCGCGCCCGACGATCGTCTCCCCGTCCACGGAGAGCAGGAACTTCCCCGGGAACCGCGTTGCCCGTCCGGCCAAGAGGTAGGCGCGGCCGACCGACCGAGGCCCCTCCCCCACGTCAATCCTCCCGCTCCACGTGCCGGACGTCGTTCGCCCTAAGGAGATACGCCACGAACCTCCACGGCCCGCGAACGGGTCGGGACCGGCCGTCGACCTTCAGGCGGGTCGGACCCGGCCGCAGGGGGGCCGCGCGCAGGATCCGAACGAGCGCGGCCGAGGCATCCCCGGGCCCCTGCATCCGTAGGCGGAGTCCCCCGAACGTGCGACGCGAGTATCCTTCCACCAGTACGACGTCGACCGGGAGCGCCGGGACGAGGTCCTCGGTCCGGCCTCGGAACGTGACGAACGAGCGGTCGGACGCGAACAGGACTACGGAGGCGCCCGCCTTCGCGAACCGAGCGGAGTCCTTTCCCGAAAGATCGGGCGAGTGATGGGAATGCTTCACGACGCCCACCGCGAGTCCGCGAGCCGCGAGGCGGCGGACGGCGCGCTCGATGACGAGCGACTTTCCCGAGCCGCTCGCCCCCACGACCTGGATGATCACGGGGGGCGCCACGTTGGACCTCGAGGCACCGGGCGGCATGAATCCTCGGGAAGCGCGTCGGCGGGCGCGTCCCGGGTACCGCAACGCGTCGCCCCGCGCAGGGGCGTTTCCCGGAAGGCCCGGACCTCAGCTCGCCGGAGAGGGATTCTCCAGGATTTCCTACGCACCCATACGCACTTATACGCGCACTGACTCCTCGGCCCCATGCGGACACGCCAGCGTGCCGAGGCTCCGGTAAGCGGAATGCTGCGGAAGAACATCACCATCACCCCGGAGGAGGCGCACTTCCTCGAGCGGCACCCCGAGATCAACCAGAGCGCCCTGTTCCGGCAAATCGTAGAGAGCCTGATGCTCGCCGAACGGACTCCGGGCGTCGCCTCCACTCAACCGGTCCGGCTCGGAAAGGCGGTCTATCGGTCCGGTGCCATCATGTTCCAGAAGGGCGAGCGTCGCGACTGAACGAATCCCGCTCCGCGGAGCTCGGCGCCCGGACGGGCGCCTCGGTTTCCCGTAGGCGCGTCGCCCATCCCCGGAGCGCGGCATGCTCCGCATCCTGCGCTCGGGCGAACAGAAACCCTTCGGCCCCGGCGCTCGAAGCCCAGGCGGCGCGGGCGCTGTCCACCGTCAATTCGGTCAACGCGTGGCGCGCGACGATATGAGCCACGGCCCAGCGGCGTCGTAGCACGAGCTCCGTGAAGTGGGGTGCGTAATGTCCCCCACCGATCCCGACCGCGACCCGGTCCCTCGGGTCAGGGGCAAGCTCGGGGATCGCCTCGGCCAGCGCCGAGACGGAGGCGTCCGTAGGGCCGGGTGCGGCCCCGTACCCGATCTCGACAAAGAAGGCCGGCAGACCGAGCTCGGGACCATGGTGGGTCGCCTCGAAGGTCGGCGCGAGCCCGGAGGCGCCGGCCCGTTCGGAAAGCGCGCGGAGCGCGGCGGCCATCCGACGGGCATCCGTGGGAACCCACGTGTAGGGGCGCCCTCCGAACTCCGCCCGCGGACCCGGGTTCCCGAGGGGATGGACGGTGAGGCAGGCCACGTTCTGCTCGCTGCGGTGGATCGATGGAAAGACCAGCGTCGGGCGGCGCTCCCGGATTGCCGTGGGAAGACGTCGGTCAAAGTGCTCGTCGTGGATATGACGGACCGCACGTCGCACGAGCAGGACATCGGGCGCCAGCTGACGGATCGCAGCGCCATCAAGATGGTCCCCGGTGGCCGGCGGGGTGCCCCAACGATCCGCGACCCGGGTTGCGACCGGATCGGATTCGGAGACCACGATCAGGATCATCGACCGATTTCGGTGCCGCCGGGCGAAATCCCGGCCCTCGGTGGCCCGGCGACCTCCGACCGGGGGTGAGAGGGGCAGCCCTAGATGAAGGCGGCGCGGTTCGCCGAACCCGCGCGGTGCGCATCGGGAGCGGGGCCGCCGGCCCAGCCCTCCTCAAGTAGCCCGCGTCCTTCGTGGGAGCCATGCCCACTGGAGCGCCTGAGGGGTATTCCCTGCCGTGGACCTCGCCCGCGTACGGCCCGCCGCCGTTCGAGATGACGGATTGTCGCCAGGTGTTGGTGCAGTTCGAAGCCGATCCGAACGAGATCGCTTCGTTCATTCCTCCGCCGTTCGAACTGCCCGAGCGGCCGTTCGTGTGCGCGTTCGTCGGCGACATGCGGCAGGTCCCGGGACCCGGTCGGTATCACGAGGGGGGGTTACTGGTTGGAGTGCGCTATCGAGACCTCAGGTCGACCTACGCCCCGTTCCTCTGGACCTCGAGCGATGAGGCGCTGCTCGTCGGCCGGGAGCTCTACGGCATGGCCAAGATGATGTGCGAGCCCGAAGCGCTCCTCGAGGACGGGAACGAGATCGTCGGGACGATCCGTCGAAGGTCGGGTCCCCTCCTCAAGGTCGCTTTCTCGTACGGCGCCCGGGGTGATCCCCAGGACCTTCCCACCACCCCGAACCGACTCTGCCTGAGGACCCTCCCTAGTCCGGACCCGGCCATACCCGGGCTCCGACAGGTCGTCTACACATTGCTCGATAGCTACCGGCTCCGTGAGATCTGGCAGGGACGGGGCCATGTCGAGTTCCATGGGTCCGCGCACGCGGACCTGACGCGCCTACATCCCCGGCGGATCCTCCACGCTTGGCTGATCGACTCGAGCTGGACTCTCCCCGCTGGCCGCGTCCTACCCGGGCCCTGAGCCGCCCGCGGCCCCCGAGCGTTCGGGGAGCCCCGGTCGGTGAACGTCGCCAGTCCGCGGCGGGCTATCCCGGCATAGCCGTCGTAGTCAGAACTCGACGCGGGCGTCGGACCGCGCGCCCCTTCCGTGAGTCTCACTTGACGTAGCCCCTATGGGGCGCGCCGGACTGGTTCTGCCGATGAACCATGCGGGCCCGCAGATTCCCCTCGGTTCGTAGCGTCGCCATCGCCGCACTGTTGCTCAGCACCACCTTTCTCGCGCCTCTGGTCGTCGCGCTGCCCGAAGGATCGGCCGCCCCGGTGTCCGCGGTGGCTCCGGACTCATGGTCCTATGGGGGGGAGAAGTGGTTCAACTTCACTAGCCCCATGGCGAACGGGGTCCACACCATCCACGCCTACATGGCGTGGTACACGGTCTTCAACCTGACCAACCTGTCCTCCCCCGTCTTCCAGCTCAGTGTCGAGCGCACGGTGCTGTCGAACTTCACGGCCCAGTACTGCGCTCCCGACTGCGTGAGCCCCGACCTTCAAGTGAACCTGAGCCACGCGACCTACGAGCATGCCGTCGGCTACGTCAACGTCACGCGCGCAGGGGGGGTCTATGAGAACGGAACCGCCGTCCCGGCGTTCGCGGTGCTCAACGCCTCCGCGACCGCGAACGCGGTGGCCGTCTCCAGCTCCGAGATCTGGGTCGTGACCCCGCAAGGGGTGAGGCATGTGACCGAGGAGTTCCACGCCGCGGGTCAGGCACAGGCCCGCCTCTCGTTCGACCCGGCGCTCGGCCTCTTCCCGCTGACCCTCTCTGTCGGCGACACGTGGAACGCTACGAGCGCCTACGAAGGCCAGGGGAACTGGTCGGTTGTGTGGTCGTACGAAAAGACGAACGCGAGTGGAGCGATTACGACCCTCTCGGGGGTACCCGCGGGCAGTCTCAACGTCACCGGTGGGGTGACGGTGGACGGCGCGGTCGTCGGCTCCATGACCCTCCCGGGCGGCACCGTACTTCCGGCGATCACCCTCGATTTCTCGAGCAACCTCCAAGTGCTCGACGGGATGATCTTCCTGCCCCGGGGCGCGAACTTCTTTGACGGCCCAGGTGGACACCCATGGGACGGCTACCGGATGGGCTTCGCGATGATGGAGACCCACCGCCTCGCGGTCCAGTTCATGGGTGAGGCGGCCTCGTTCCGTCTCAGCGCGGCGACCTCGCTCTTCGGGACGAGCGACACGACCCCGGCCATGGGCGACGGCATGATGGGCACGGGCCCGTCGATGATGGCTGCCACAGCCGTGAACGCGACCCCCGGTGTGCCGACGGTCGAGGTCGCGACCGTCCCGCTGGATCCGGCGACGGCCACCGCAGCCGCCGGCTGCCTCAACGCGACCCACAACCTCTGCCCCGGGCAGGGATCGACGAGCATCGCGCCGGACACCACCTCGTGGGTCTACTACCTGACCATCGGGATCGTGGCCGTGGGAGCGGCCGTAGCGGTCGCCGTCGCGTATCGGGCTTCCCGGCGCCGCTAGCCGGAACGCGCAACCCCTTCCTCCGTCCCTCCGGTGAGGACCCTACCCACGATCCGCCCTCCATTTTGGTGACGGCGTGCGGCCGCCGGCCCGTCCGCGAGGCTTCTCGATCGACCCTCAGGGACGATCGCCGACGAGCGACACCCTCACGAGCCCCGTGAGGGTCGCCGCATCGAACGGACCCGCCGCGAAATCGTCGCGCCGCGGTATCCGCTACTCGATGACGGGCTAGAAAGTGAGGCGGCCAAGGGTTCTTAATGTTGGCAGGTGTAAAGGTAGATCGAGTCGAACGCGCGTAGTCGGCGTGGGCGTCGTCGCTCTCGCACTCCTCCTGTTGACCAGCACGGCGGTGCTAAACCTGCCGTCGGGCGGTTCGGGCCATCCTAGCTTGCGCGGGCGATAGTCCCGGATGCCTCGGGATCCGGGACGCCGAGCGTTGCGGTCGCCGCCTACCCGGTGACATTCACGGAGACCGGTTTGACCCCCGGAACGAACTGGTCGGTCACCTTGAACGCGACGGCCTAGCACTCGACCCTGTCGGCCATCACGCTCGCGGAACCCAATGGGAGCTATCCCCTCTATACCGGGGACCTGATGGGATACCGCAGCTATGCCTTCGTGACGACCGTCCACGTCGGCGGCGCCGCGGTCCACGTGACGGTGTACTACAGCCCGCCGGTACCCGGCACCTCCTACGTGACGTTCGTGCAGTCCGGGCTGCCCTGGAACGTCTCCTGGACGGTCCAGCTATCCTCAGCGGTCTCCCCGCCCAATTCCGGAGGACGGGGCATCTACGGCCCCGGGCCGACCCACACCCTTGCCGGCTCAAATGATGGGGTATTGAACGGCACCTTTGCGTGGACCGCCACTCTCACGAACATAACCTACTTCCCGGGCTTCATGTACTATCCGATCCCATCTCAGGGGGAGGTGATCGTTAACGGGTCGAGCGTGCTCATTCACCTGTCGTTCCGTTACTCGTACCCGTTCTCATTCCAGTTTGTGGGTCTTTTGACGAGCACCTCGTGGAGCCTTCAGATTCTCAAC
>JAKACD010000039.1 GCA_021821785.1 Thermoplasmata archaeon | reverse complement strand
TCTCGAGGCGGCGACGTGGCGTCCGGGCCCGAGCGAACCGTTCGCGGTTCCCTCGGACCCGGGTCTCCCGGCCGCGCCAAGGAGAGAAGACGACGCGAAATCCCGCGACCCGCAACGGTTGCCGGATATATGGTAAGTGCCGAATCTCTCCTCCTCCGGCCAGTGCTCGCCCGGACCCTCCGCGCTCGCTCGTCGCGCGGAGGTCGGGAGGGGGCGGCCCCGGAGGCGATCGGTGGTCCTGCGCGAAACGACGTTCGTCGTCGGCGGGGGTCTCACCATCGGGCTCGGGCTCGCCCTCGGTTCCGCGTTGTACTGGGCTGGGGCGGGTTTCGAGTTCTTCGGAGCGTGGCTCGCCGCCGGTCTCGCGGTCGGCCTCGGCGCGTTCTTCGTCTACGTCGGTCGCGCCGAGGGTCGGGAGCGCCGCCAGGAGCTGGGGCGGCTCGAGACGCATCTCGAGGACGCCGCCGGCCGTCGCTCGCGGTAGTGGCGCAGGCCCCGGGAAACCTTTACCTACGGGCGCATCGTGGAACGTCCGTGGCCGGGATGGGGTAGCTTGGCCTATCCTGGGGGACTGTGGATCCCTCGACCCGGGTTCAAAGCGGCGCGGGGCCGTCCCCCGCTCCGTGAGACTCTCGGTCCCGGCCCTACTCGGAACGCGGGCGCGACCGCGGTTTCGACCCTCGGGGGCGGGCGGGAGCGCGCCCCGAAGATCGTGAGACCCGCGTTGGAGCCCGAAGGAGCCGGTCGAGCGCTTCCGGCAGCTCGCTGAGCGAGTAATCGGCCCAGGCCGCCCCCCACTGGACGAGGTCGGAAGGAGCGAGGTTCCAATCCGGCATCCGCGAGGCGCGCCCGAGCGCCACCACTCCGTCTACGGCGGCCGCCGCCTCCATATCGAAACGGGAGTCCCCGATGAGGAAGACCGGTACCTCGGGGAAGCGTCGGCGGTACTCGCGCAGGTGTTCCCGCTTCGTCCCATCCCCGGAGCCGAGCACGTCCTCGAACCAGAACCGGAGGCCCTCGCGCTCGAGGAGGAGTTCGGCCATCTCGGTCTCGGCGCCGGTCGAAACCGCGAGGGTCCATCGCGCCTGGGCTAGTTGCTTCAGCACCCGGGGGATCTCGGGGAACGGCTCCGTGTGGGCGTACGCCTCGGTGACCTTCCGCTGGTGAAAGGTGCGCGCCGTGCTGGCCCGCAGGGCCGCGGGCGCCTCCGGGTAGAGCTGCGCGAGCTGCGCTTCGAACGGCATCCCCGTCGTCGCAAGGTAGTGGATCCGCGCCTCGGGAGGGGGGGTTCCGAACGCCCGGGAGATCACATCGGCCGCGACGAGGCTGATCGCCTGGAGGTCGTCGAGGATCGTTCCGTCCAGGTCGAAGACGACGACGCCCCGCTCGACCCGACGCGGCGCAGGAGGAGGGCGGGGCCCGCCGACCGGCCGGGCGATCTCGGCGAACTGGCTCTTGGCCGGGAGGATCGGGAGCTCGCGTCGTTCGGGGGATGGCCCTGCCGGTGGGGCAGCGCGCTCCCGGCCCGGGTCCTGGCCACGGTCGGGACCGGACATCGCCCGGGGAGGAGCGGGGCCCCTTTAACCCGGCCGGGCCGCGCCTTCTAATACGCCGGCCGGGCTCGGGGTGGTCCAGTACCCCTCGGAGCCGGACGATGGTGCATCCCAGCCACGTGATCCGCGGTCGAACGACCCAGCTGTTGCAGGGGAAGCGAATCCTGGTCGGGGTCTCGGGCTCCATCGCGGCCATCGAGGTCCCGCGGATCATCCGCGAGCTGATCCGGCACGGCGCCGACGTGCGGACCGTCATGTCCGCAGAAGCGACCCGCCTGGTCAGCCCCGAGGCGCTCGAGTTCGCCTCCGGTCACCCTCCCGTCGTCCAACTGACCGGGAACGTCGAGCACGTGACCCTCCTCGGCCCCGGCGAAGGTCAGGCCGACCTCTATCTCGTGGCGCCCGCGACCGCGAACACGCTGTCGAAGATCGCCCACGGCATCGACGATACCCCCGTCACCTCCTGCGCGTCGGTCGCGCTTGGGGGAGGCGTTCCGATGCTGGTGGCCCCCGCGATGCACTCGCTGATGGGCGTCAATCCGGCCGTCCGGGAGAACCTCGCGAAGCTCAAGGGCTGGGGCGTTGGGATCATCGCCGGCACGGCGGTCGAAGGGGAGGAGAAGATCGCGAGCCCGGAGGAGATCGCCGCGGCGGTCCTTCACCGGGTGGCGGCCGGCCCCTGGGCCGGCAAGGAGGTCGTGGTGATCGGCGGGGCAGCCCGGGAGTCGATCGATGCGGTGCGCTCGGTGACGAACGAGAGCTCGGGGATGTCGGCGGTGGCGCTCGCCAACCAGGCGTACTACCGCGGCGCACGGGTCGTCCTGTGGGCCGGTTCGCTGCAGGTGCCGGTGCCAAGCTGGATACCGGTCGAACCATGGCGCGGGGTCGAGGAGCTCCTTTCCCTCGCGCATCACCGCCGGGCCGAGCTCGCCCGGGCCGCGGCCGTGATCGTCCCGGCCGCCCTCTCGGACTTCACCCTCGAACGGCGCCCGGGAAAGATCCCCTCCCGGGAGCACGAGACCCTCACGCTCACGCTCCAGCGGGCGCCGAAGGTGCTCCCCGAGCTGCGTCGGCTCGCGCCCCGTCCGGCCCGGCTCGTCGCGTTCAAGCTCGATACCGGCCGCTCCGCCACCGAGCTCGAATCCCTGGGCCACGCGCTCGCCGAGGAGACCGGGGCGGACTGGGTCGTGGCGAACGACGCCGCCACGATGGGCCGGCCCGAGACGAACGCGCTCGTCCTGCCCCCCGTGGGACCGCGCCGTTGGATCCGGGGACCGAAGGCAGAGTTTGCGGGCAAGCTGCTGGACGATATCGGCCGGGAGCTTTCCAACCTCACCGCGGAGGTGCCCCGGAACGTCGACCGCCCCCGTCGGCGCCCACCCCGCCGGCGCACCGCGCGCCGGGGGGCGCACCCGCGCGTCGGGGCCTAAAGCGCGTTCACGACGAACCCCACCAGGAATCCGATCAGGATCCCGAGGTAGGTGAGCCGCTGCTTGAGGTACGTCGTCTCCGGGGGTTGCGCGGGACGAAGGGCGATCCGCATCATCGGGATGATCGAGTAGAGGATCGCCCCGATCGCGAGCGAGGAGAAGACCAGGTCGAGCGTGACGTTGTTGTAGAAGAACCCGGTGACGCCGCCGATCACCGCCGGTAGCCCGCCGACCAGAAAGAACCCCGCGATGAGTCCGAGCCGCGGCTCGGGGCGGCCGAGGAGGGGCGCGGCGATCGGGAACCCCTCCGTGATGTTCTGGAGGAAGAAGCCGAGAAAGACCACGGTCGTGAGCCCGACCGCGCCCCCGGCCCAAGAGGCCCCGAGCACCAGGCCCTCGGTGAGGTTCTGGAAGCCGATCGCCAGGGCCACGATGAGCGCCAGCCCTTCGGGACCGAGCGCGGTGCCCTTCGGCCGGTGCTCCGAGAAGAACAGCGCGAGGAACGTCCCGCCGACCGCCACGGCGAAGATCGTGGCATTCGTCCCATCGGCCAGGAACGCGCTGGTTGGATTGCTGTAGATCGCCGGGCCGACATCCAGGAACAGGTCGGCCAGGAGGAAGACCAGGATCCCGATCGCGGCGGCGGTGAGGAAGGTCACCGTCCGGGAACCGGTCGATTTCCGGACCAGGATGGGCATCGACAGGAAGATCGAGAAGCCCATGACGGCGGCGAGGGCCAGGAGGGGCGGGAAGGCCGCCATCTTCGCGGCCGGTCGGACGGGAGTACTTAAGGTCCGACGTACCGCGGCGAATCCCTCTCGGGGTTCGGCTTCTACCGGGCGGCGAGGGGCCGGGGCGCCCTCGCCGAGCGAGTTTCCCCGCCGCCCTTAATAGACCGACAGCCTGCGCGCGCCGAGGTTGAGTTCCGATGGTGAAGCTGGCCGAGTGGCGCGGCAAGGAGGTCTTCCGCAAGTACGGTGTGCCCCTCCCGAAGGGAGCGGTGGCACGGTCGCCCGACGAGGCCCGCTCGCTGGTGACGAAGGGGACCGTTCCGCTCCCCTGCGTGATCAAGGCCCAGGTGCTCGCGGGGGGACGCGGCAAGGGCGGTGCCGTGAAGTTCGCGAACACCCCCGAGGAAGCCCACGCCGCGGCCACCGCGATCCTCGGTCTCGAGTTCAAGGGCGAGCGCGTGAAGGAGCTGCTCCTCGAGGAGAAGCTGCCGATCGCGCGCGAGCTGTACCTCTCGCTAACCCTCGACCGGTCGGCCCGGCTGCCGATCCTGATGGCGAGCGCCCAGGGAGGGGTCGAGATCGAATCGGTGGAAGACAGCGCCATCGTCCGGCAGCCGATCCACCCGTTCCCCGGGCTCAGCGGCTACGAGAAGCGACGCGCGGCGAAGGTCCTCGGGCTCATCGGCCCGGCCGCAAAGTCCCTCGACCGCCTCCTGGACTCGCTCTGGGAGGTGTTCATGCGGGAGGACGCCGAGCTCGTTGAGATCAATCCTCTCGCCCTCGTGGGAGACCGGTTGGTCGCCCTGGACGCGAAGGTGATCATCGAAGACGATGCGTCGTTCCGTCACCCCGAATACGCCGAGATCCGGGACGACCGGACCCCGCTCGAGGAGATCGCGCGCGAGAAGGAGATCGCGTTCGTGCAGCTCGACGGGAATATCGGGGTGATCGCGAACGGCGCCGGTCTCACGATGGCGACGCTCGATGTGCTCCGGGAGTTCGGCGGGCGGCCCGGGGTCTTCCTCGACCTCGGCGGCACGGACGACCCGGCCAAGGTCACGGAGGCGTTCCTCCTGATGGCCCAAGCGAAGCCCCGCGCCGTCTTCCTGAACATCTTCGGGGGGGTCACGAAGTGCGACACCGTAGCGAAGGGGCTGGTGCAGGCGATGGGGAACATCCCCGCCGCCGACCGGTTCCCGCTCGTGGCGCGGATCCGGGGCAACAACGAGAAGGAAGGGATCGAGATCCTCCGGGCCGCCGGGATCACCTCCGTGGCGAGCCTGAAGGAGTCGGCCCAGGCCGTGGTCCGTGAGGCCGGGGGTGCGGCATGAGCGTTCTCATCGACCAGGATACCCGCGTCGTCGTGCAAGGGATCACCGGCCATCAGGGGATGACCCACTCGCGCCTCATGCGGGCGTTCGGGGCGAAGGTCGTCGCCGGCGTGACGCCCGGGAAGGGCGGAACGGAGGTCGACGGGGTCCCGGTGTTCGATTCGGTCCAGGAGGCGGTCGATCGGACCCAGGCGAACGCCTCGTGCATCTTCGTGCCCGCCCCCGGGGCCCGCGATGCGCTCATCGAGTCGGTCGATGCCGGGATCCGGCTGGCCACCGTGGTGACGGAGCACATCCCGTTCCACGACATGCTGATCATGTACCACTACGCGAGCGCGAAGGGCGCCCGCATCATCGGGCCGAACTGTCCGGGGATCGCGGCACCGGGAAAGTCGAAGGTCGGGATCATCCCGAACGTCGTCTTCCGGCCCGGCCGCGTCGGGGTGATCTCGCGGAGCGGGACCCTCACCTACGAGATCGTGAACGGCATCACGGAGCACGGGCTGGGCCAGTCGACGTGCATCGGACTCGGGGGGGACCCCGTCGTCGGCACTACCTTCGTCGATGCGCTCCCGCTCTTCGAGGCCGATCCGGACACGGACCTCCTCGTCCTCGTCGGGGAGATCGGAGGGACGGCCGAGGAGGATGCCGCCGAGTACATCCGGCACAAGTTCTCGAAGCCCGTGATCGCCTACATCGCCGGCCGCGCCGCCCCTCCGGGGAAGCGGATGGGGCACGCCGGGGCGATCATCACCCGGGGGAAGGGCACCGCCGATTCGAAGGTGGCGGCGCTCGAAGCCGCCGGGGCCCGGGTGGCCCGGTTCCCGTACGAGGTCCCCGACCTGGTGGCCGAGACGCTGAAGACCCGGGGTCGCCGATGAGCCCGGACGGTCCGGCGGCCCGCGGGGCCGAGGAGACCGAGCCGTGCGCGGTCCCCGGGTGCGGGGCCGACTCGGTCCGCCATCTGGCCCTCGCGGAGGCGCGCAAGGCGTTCTCGAACCTGCCCGAGAAGGGCCGCCGCGCGCCGCTCTGTCGCGACCACTACCGCGAGTGGAAGAAGGCGACCAAGGGAGCCCGCAAGCTCGACCGGCTCGGTTGGTAACCGTTTCGTCACCTCCGGGCGACCGGCGACGCCCTCTCCGCGCTCGAACCGCACCCGACTCGACCCCCCCGAAGGAGGGGAAAGGGTTGGAGTCCCGCCCGCATCGCGGCGGAGCCTCACTGCTTGCGCATCTTCTGAGCGCGCTTGCGGCGGCGCATCCGCTTCTTGCGCCACTTCCACCGCATGTGGCCGCGCTTCTTCCAGACCCGAGAGGAGCGTTTCATCCGATAGACCGGCGGGGCGCGTAGGGGTGACCGTTTATTAGGGTTGCCTCGGCCTCCCTCGACCCCAGGCCCGAGGACCGGCGCCGGTTTCGGGTTCCCGTGGGGTCCGGGCCGACGGGTCCGCTCGCAACTCCCTCCCTGTTATCTCTCCCCCGGCCGTCCACCGACCCTGTGCTGACCGCCTCCGACCTCGAGATCAATGTCCTCGAGTTCCGGCAGCGGGCCTTCCAGTTCGAGCGGCTCGCGGACTACGAGGGCACCGATTACGCGGTCTTCTCGCGCACGGAAACGGAGAGCGAGAGCCGGTTCCGTCCCCGGCTCCTCCACCTCCGGCTGGTCGTTCCGCAGGCGTGGATCGTCTACGACGAGCCGAACGATCTCCTCGCGATCGCGCGGGACGGGACGACGGTGCCGGTCCGACTATCGGAGCCGGTCGTCGAGGTCGGCGCTGAGCGACGCGAGTTCTCCGAGCAGGGGATCCCCTGGCGCCGGGGAGACGGGCCGAACGGCGCGTTCGTCTACGCCCCGGCCGAGCTCGCGGACACGGTGCTCACCCCGGAGGGGTTCGCCGCCCTCGGTCTCGCCTAACGGCGGGACGGCGCTCCCCGCCGGCGTTCACGCGGCGGCGGCCCGCTCGCGCAGCGCCCGGGCGACGAGGGCCGCCAGGATGCCGCCGACGATCGGCGCGACGAAGAACAGCCAGACCTGCTGGAGCGCCCACTGGTCGGAAGCGAAGAAGGCGGCCACGATCGCCGGACCGAAGCTGCGGGCCGGGTTCGCCGAGGCGTTGTCGATCGGGATCGCGATCAGGTTGATCATCAGGACCGCGAGGCCGATCGCCACCGGGGCGAGGTTCTTCGCCGAGAAGTTGGGCCGCGTGGCGAACAGGATGACGAAGACGAGGAAGAACGTGATCACGACCTCGAGCAGGAACGCCGAACCGACGCTGACCGCGTACGGCGAGCCGTTCCCGGAGAAGCCCTGGGAGGCGAACGCCACCGGTCCGCTCGAGACGATCGACCAGAGGCTCGAGTCCCCGTAGGCCACGCCGGCGACGACCAGGACGCCGAAGATGCCGCCGAGGATCTGCGCGACGATGTACGGGACGACATCGCGTCCCTTGAAGTTGCCCGAGAGCCAGAGGGCGATGGTGACGGCCGGATTGAAGTGGCCGCCCGAGATGTCGCCCACGGCATAGATCGCCCCGATCAGGCCCGCCCCGATCGCCAGGCTGACCACCAGCACATGCACGAGCGGGTCGATCGCGAGCTGGAGGGTGAGCAACGCGCCCCCCGTCACCGAAAGCAAGAGTCCGAAAGTACCCAAAAACTCCGCGAGGTACCGTTGGCCCGGTGTCCACGTCATACGAGGCCGGTGGACGGTACGGGACCTTGTAAAGCCTTGGGTGAACGACCTCGCGCGCTACAGGACTCCCATCTCGCGGAGCTTGTCCGGCAGGTAGTGCTCCGTGACGTAATTGAGCCCGTACTTCGCGAGCGACTGCTGCTCGGCCTTCTTGCCGTTCTTGAGCATCAGCTCGATCTCCGCCCGCCACTCGGAGGTCGCGAACCGGGGGTCGGTGAGCTCCGCCTGAAGGGCCCGGATGTCCTGGTCCGTCAGCCGGTCCGACGGGAGCTCGTAGTTCTCGATATCGGAGGCGGTCACCCCAAGGAACTCCGCGGAGGGCGTGGCGAGATAGTTCGAGAGGTGGGCCGTCTTGATCGCGCCGAACGCGACGCTCGCGAAGATGCGGAACGACCACGGGTCGCCGTCGGTGAAGACGACGACCGGGAGCTTCAGCTCCTCCGTCATGCGCTTCAGGAACCGACGGGTCGACCGGGCCGGCTGGCCTTTGAGGTGGATGAGGACCGCGTTCTGCTCCTCGTCGAAGCCGTTCTCCGCGAGGCGGTCGAACATGCCGCCGCACTCGATCGCGATGACGAACTTCGCGTTCGTCCCCACGAAGTCGATCTTCTCCTTCTCGACGTTGAACGGGAGGGAGTAGCCGCCGTCGCCGACATCGTCCCGGCAGTTGATCTTCTTGACGATCCCCTTGCGGTTCCGCTCCCGGATCGTGAGGTCGCCGATCACCGAGGCCCCGTTCTCCTCGGGGTGGAGCCGGAACTCCTCCCGCAGGCGCTCGCACATCACCTCGAGGTCTTCGATGAGGAGGTTCGATTCGTCCTCGCTGTGGAACTTTCCCTCCTCCCAGCCCTCGCTGATGTAGTAGAGCTCCCGGAGGGTCGACGTCTTCCGGTCCCGGGACATCTCGTTGATGAAATCGACGAGGTAGAACGTCCGCAGGAGCATCAGCGCCCCGTCGAGCTTGCGGGCGCTGCGGGTCCCGAGCGCCTTCCCGAGCTTCCAGACGCCCTCCCGGGACTGGAACGCGATGTTCTGCTTCGTCCGCAGCGGGAGGCGCATCCGGGGGATCTCCCCGTTCACGAGCTGGGAGTGGATCTGGCGCGCCAGATCGAGGGTCGGCGCAAGCGCGTCGGCCCGGATCTTCGGCTGGTCGGCCTCTTCGTCAGTCTTCGTCGCGGACGGTCGCGCTCGCTTCGGCGGCATCGTAGTCCACCTCCTCTTCGGTCGATCCCGTCGCGGCCGCTTCGGCGGCGGCCTGCTCGCTCGCTTCCACGATCGTGCGGGGGAGCCGAACGTCCCAGTCCCCGGGCAACGGGTCGGCCCCGAGGACATGCGCCTCGTCGATCCCGGCCACGTACCAGTCGAGGTCGTTCGTCTCGAGGTCGGTCTTCGGCGGGAAGGAGATCGTGAGGCCGGTCCGTCCGTTCGGCGCGAGCTTCGGGAGGGTCCACCAGACCCGCCCGAGCTCGGGCTCGGTGCCGTCCGGCGTCGGGTCGAACGTCGCGAGGGCCATCGCCTCGGGCGGGATCTCGGCGAACAGCTCGAGGACCCGCGCCCGCGGCGTGTAGTTCGTCACCGCCACCGGGACCCGGACCCCGTTCGCTTCCGATTGCACGGGGGCCTCGACGTGGACGACATCCATGATGCGGGTGATCACCGGCGTGAGGTCCGGGACCGGCTTTCCCACGAGGGCGCTCGTCTTCTCGGCCAGCTTCGGGAGGATCTTCTGGATGATCGCGAACTTGTCGCCCGCGAACTCGCGGCGGCTCTTCCGAGAGAGATGCGTACGGAGGTGGCGGGCGGCGGCCTGAAGGGCGAGCGTGAGCTCCTTGTCGATCTCGGGATCCTCGGCGATCGCCTCCTTCGCCTCGCTCGTGAACGGGATCTTGGTCGAGGCGACGTGGACCAGGACGAGCAGGGGTCCGACCGGAAGTCCCGAGCCGCCCTTCTGGTCGAGGCCGTAGCGGCGCCAGTCCATGTTCGAGATCGCGTTCGTGACCGCGCAGGCGCCCTGCTGGAAAAGCAGCGGCACGCGGTTCGCGAACCGGAGGATCTGGATCGACTGGTCGGCCGGGAGCGCGCCCCCATAGACGAGCCCGACCTCTACCATGAACGGGAACCCGCCGCGCACTTTCGGCGGCCGGCTCACGGGCGGCGCGAAGAACTCCGGTCGGAGCTCGCCGAGGACGTTGCGGAGCCCGCGCTTGATCAGCATCGCCCCGATAGGGCTCAGCCCCTCGGCCGACGGGGCGACCAGGTTGGCGGCGTGGAGCGCCGCGAGCAGCTGCTCCTGGGCCTCCCCCGACACCGAGCCCGGAGCCTCGCGGCCCTTGAGCCCGGCCGCGTCCAAGACCTCGCGCGCGGTGCGGGCGCTGACCCCCTGGAGGTCCTTCGTGAGGAAGTCGGTGAGGGTCGGCTTGCGGCTCGCTTTGAGGAGATAGCCGAGCTCGCCGAGCTCCAGGCCGAACGGGTGGGGCAGGGTCTCGCGGGAGGGGGGCGGCAGATCCGTGGTGGCCCGCTCGAACGTCGACCGCGTGCCGTCCGGCTCGACGAGGACGATTCGGGCATGCGGGTTCACGATCGCCGTGCCCCGCAGGTACTCGAGCGGCGACTGCCGCCCGCGCAGGTACCGGCCCTTGAGGACCAGCTCGACGCGGGTCCCGTGCGGCCGGTCCCAGAGCTCGAGGTCCTCCGAGACGATCTTCGGGAGGTTCTTCTGGGTATCGATCGCGAGCTCGAGGACGTGCGCGGCCTCCTCCTCCTCGACCTTCGATGTGATCTTCGCGGGGCGGGCCGTCGTCAGGTTCGCGTACAGCACGGCCGCGGAGATCCCGATCCCCTGCTGGCCGCGGGCCTGCCGGTTCTGGTGGAAGCGAGAGCCGTAGAGGAGCCGGGCGAAGACGTTCGGGATCTCCCGGCGCAGGATCCCCGGACCGCTGTCGGTGACCGCGACCCGGTAACGGTCCTCCCCCTCCTTCTGGATCTCGACCAGCACGTCCGGCAGCATCCGGGCGTCGTCGCTCGCGTCGATCGCGTTGTCGACGGCCTCCTTGACGGTGGTGAGGAGCGCCCGCTGGAGATTGTCGAAGCCGAGGATCTGACGATTCCGCTCGAAGAACTCCGCCACCGAGATCTCGCGCTGCTTCGACGCGAGCTGCTGGGCGATCGTTGTGGAGGGGGCCACGGCACCGAGAGGGGGGCTCCGGCGTTGATAAGCGGCGCGTTCGAGTCGAACGGTGGACCCTTACAGGGAGGCGGGAGGGGGTACCCCCGGTCGGGAGGCGACATCCCTCAGGACGGGTCGGAACGGTCGCCAGCGGGCCGACTCCGTAGGATCGATCTCGACCGCGGTGAGCCGCTCCTCCGGGCCGAGGGACGGGAACGGCACGTCCGTGAGCGGCAACGGCTCGCCCCGGGCATCCCAGGCGCCGGATCCGCCCCCGAAGACGACCCCGTCCTCGACCCCGACGCGGTTCACGTAGACGACCGGCACCGCGTTCTCGATCGCCCGGGCCGGGAGGAGGCGCTCGAAGAGGCGGCGGCTCGTCACCGGGGACGCGGAGATGACGAGGAGGAGCTCGGCCCCGCCCAGGGCGAGCTGCCGGGAGACCTCCGGGAAGAAGGTGTCGTAGCAGATCTCGATCCCGACCGAGACGCCGGCGAGGGCGACCGGTCGGCTCGAGTCGGTCGCGGTGAACTGGACCCCTTCCTCGAACGGGCCGAAGGTCGGAAGGTACCGCTTCACCTGGACGAACAGTTCCTCGTTCGGGAGGAACGCGAGCGCCGCGTTGTAGACCTCCCCCTTGCGCTCCGCGGAGGCGAGGGGACTCCCGACGACGACCATCGTCCGGGAGGCCCGGGCGACCTCCCGCAGCGCCTCGGTCGTGCGGTCCCCTTCGGCGAGGGCGAGCCGGTGGAACCGGTCGCCGACGCGATACCCCGAGAGGAACAGCTCGGGGAAGACCGCGATGTCGGACTTCGCGGCGCGGACCGCCTCCGCGACGCGGGCAACGTTCCGTTCGAGATCGCCGGGGACGGGCGCGAGCTGGGCGAGCGCGATCCGCATCAGTAGAAGAACCGACGCACGCTGATGAGGTAGACGAACAGGACGACCAGGATCAGGAAGAGGACCGTGATCGAGTCGGTGAAGAACAGGTACGCCGACGTCGCGAAAACGAGGGCGATCGTCGTCCAGAGCGCCCAGGTCTCCTGGTGCCAGAGCGAGGTCGCGACCCCGAGGAGCGCGCTCCCGAGGATCACCAGGATCACCGCCCCGAAAAGGTCGATGGTCGGGAAGATCAGGAGCGAGGGGGGCACGTAGCTCCCGAGGTAGTCGGAGAGGAGGTAGAGGAGGCCACCGAGGACGATCACGATCGCGAGCAGGGCGATGAGCACGGAGAGGAGGGCGATGCCGATCGGCAGCCGGGGGCGGGCGGGGGTCCGTTCCCACCGGGGCGGGAGGTGATCGATGCGGACCGACGACTCCCCGGAAGAGGTGCCGCTGGCGACGGAGGTGCTCATGGTCCCAGGCGCTCGACCGGCGAAAGCCGGGGAAGGGGAGATGTAGCTTTCGTTCGACGTGAGGGCGGTTCAGAACCGCCGTTCGGCCGCTCCGTGGGCGAGGCGCTCGAGGAGCTGGCGGTACGGTCCCTCGGGGATCGGGTCGAGGGAACGAACGGCCCGGTCGGTCCACGTGGTCGCCTCCGC
>JAKACD010000038.1 GCA_021821785.1 Thermoplasmata archaeon | reverse complement strand
ACGGCCGACCTCCGTCCCCGAGGAACTGGCTCGCGGCGGGGAGGACGTGGAGCTTCTTCGTCGCGGGCTCCCACGGAAGCAGGTCGAGCGGCGCTCCCGGGCCGAGCCAGATCATCGACGGCCGGCGCCGTTCGTGGGCGATCCGGACGACGCGCGCGACCTCGGCCGGGTCCTCACTGAGCGTGGTGCGGGGGTCGACGACGCCGAGCCCGAGGCCTGCGCGGTGCGGCGCGGGCGGCAGCTTCTCGACATCCGTGTCGGCGAGGTCGACGCCGACCGCGGAGACCGGGAGCCGGTCCAGGATCGGGAACGCGGGGATCCCGTCGGCCCCGTAGGTCCAGACGATCGAGGTGGCGCCTGTGAGCGCCGCTTCGATCGCCCGATAGCCGGCGAGGACCGCCTCCGCCCGCGTCCCCTCCGGTGGATGCACGGCGAGCTGCGGTTCGGAGAAGAGGAAGGTGGCGAACCCGCGGGCGCGCAGGTCCCGCACCTCGTCCGCGAGCGCCCGACCGAGCCGATGAATGACCGACTCGTCGGTCTCTCCCGACCGGTTGTCGAGCATCCGGGCGAAGGTGTACGGGCCGGGGAGCAGGACCCGTGCGTGCGCGGGCTCGGCCCGCAGGGACGGCGGGAGCCGGCTCAGAAGGGCCCCGGGGACCCGGGCCGGTGGGGCGAGCAGGATCGGCTGGCGGTAGAACGTGTTCGTCTCGAGCCAGCGGGTGAGCGGTCCGACCGCGAACCCCTCCCAGGTCTCGGCGAAGGCCCGAAAGAGGTCGGGCCAGCGGAGATAGCCCCCTGTGACCGACTCGAACCCAAGGCGGCGCTCGAGGGCGACGATCTCCCGCTCGGCGCCCACGAACATCTCCTCGACGGCTTCGGGCGTCATGCGACCCCGATCGAGATCGCGGGTCGCACCGATGAGAGGCTCCGCGCGGGGGGTCGGTCCGGTGAGGCCGGTGCGCACGATCATCGGCGGCGCACCCCGGGAATCCCGCTTAAGGATGCCGACGTAACAGCGGGTCTGCAACGGAGGAAACGGCGTTGCGCCCGAAACAAGGGGTATCGCACCGCTCGGAGAAGTTCCCCGCCACGGCGAGAATCCGTCGGGGACTCGGGGCGGCTCTTGAAGCAGGGTCGCGCGGGACCGGCCGCGTGCCGGTCCGGACCTACGGACCCGGTCCTCGGGCTGACCCCCCGCCTCGTGGGGGGGCGAAACGGATGCGCAGGCTCCTCCGGGGGTTGGGACACCGGTTGGGTGACCAGATAGGGCCGGCTATTTATCGCCGGGGGGCCGTGGTGGACCGCGTCCCGCCCTCGGGAGACGCCGACAATTGCCGAACCAGTGGAACGTCTGCGGCGAAGTGTTAATACCCCCCAACACGGTCGATGCAGAGCGATGGCGCAGAGCTCGGCGGCCCCGGTGCCCGAGGGCCGAGAGGCCCGACGGCGGGAGCGGGCCGAGCGGGCGTTGGCCGACAAGAGCGCGGCCGAGACCGATCTGCTCGGGCGCCGGTCGGTGGAGCTCTCGCGGTTCTACCAGGGCAAGATCGAGACCGTCCCGAAGGTGCCGGTGCGCTCGCTCGCCGACTTCGCCCTCTGGTACACCCCCGGCGTGGCCGAGGTCTCCCGGACGATCCGGGCGAACCCCGAGACCTCGTTCGACCTGACCGGCCGCTGGAACACGGTCGCGATCGTGACCGATGGCTCCCGCGTGCTCGGCCTCGGCGACATCGGTCCGCGGGCCGCGTTGCCCGTCATGGAGGGAAAGGCCCTCCTGTTCAAGTTCCTCGGCGGCGTCGACGCGATCCCGATCCCGATCCAGGCCGCGTCCCCCGACCGGTTCATCCAGACCGTCGAAGCGATGGCCCCGGCGTTCGGCGGGATCAATCTCGAGGATATCGCGTCGCCGAAGTGCTTCGGCATCCTCGAGGAGCTCCAGAAGCGCCTCGAGATCCCGGTCTGGCATGACGACCAGCTCGGAACGGCCGCCGCCACGGTCGCCGGGCTCCTCAACGCGCTCGAGCTGACCCACCGGTCGATGCGGGAGGTCCGCACGGTGCTGCTCGGCGCCGGGGCCGCGAACCTCGTCACGGCCCGCCTGTTGATCGCGCTCGGCCACGACCCCCACCGGCTGTCGTTGGTCGACCAGAAGGGGATCCTCCACGCGGAGCGCGACGACGTCGACGAGCTGATGCTCCGCAACCCGTGGAAGTACCGCTTCGCGCTCAGGACGAACGGGGCCGGCCGGACCGGGGACCTCGCCGACGCGGTCCGGGACGCCGACGTGCTCCTGGCCGCCTCGACGCCCCGGCCGGGCACCGTGCGCCCGGAGCACATCCGGGCGATGGCCGAACGCCCGATCGTCTTTGCGCTCGCGAACCCGGTCCCCGAGATCTGGCCGAACGTGGCGCGGGAGGCCGGCGCCGCGATCATCGCGACCGGGCGCAGCGACTTCCCGAACCAGGTCAACAACTCCCTCATCTTCCCCGCGGTCTTCCGCGGCATCCTCGACGCGCGGGCCCGGTCGATCCCCGACGAGGTCGTCCTCGCGGCGGCGCGCGAGCTCGCGAGCGGGGCGAACCGCACCGGCCTTTCCGAGCATCACCTCCTCCCCACCATGGAGGAACCCGAGGTCTTTCCCGCGATCGCGGCGGCCGTCGGCGACACCGCGGTCCGACTCGGCATCGCCCGCCGCCGGCTCTCGCACGAGGAGTTCCTCGAGCGCGCCCGCACGATGATGGCCCGATCGGGCCGGGTCGTGCGGGCCCTCGGTCGCGCCCGCTTGACCGCCCCGATGCCTCGCGCGCGCGCCCGCCCGAGGAAGGACCGATCATGAGCGCGACCTCCGAACCGACCGGCCGACCCGCGGCGACAAGCCCGAACGACGGACCCTCCGTGCCGATCCACCTTCGGCCGGCGCGGGAGGCGGACATCCCGGTCCTGGTCCCGCTCCTGCTCCGGCTCAAGCGCTTGAACGAGGAGTTCGACCCCCTGCTCAAGGTCCGGGAGGACGCGGAGGCGCAGGCGAGCCGACTGCTGCACAACGATCTCGCCGACCCGAAGGCGATCGTCCTCGCGGCGGAGGGTGTGGGCCCGGACAAGGACAAGGTCGTCGGATTCGTCCGGGCGACGGTGCGCGAACGCGCCTTCTACGTGCCCCAGCACGAGGGGGTCATCCTCGACATCTACCTCCTGCCGCTGTACCGGCGGCGCGGGGTGGGGGAGTATCTCCTGCGCGAGATCTCCTCGGCGCTGAAGGCGAAGGGCGCCGGGGTCGTGACCGCGGAGTTCCCGGCCCAGAACGAGATCGCGAGCCGGTTCTACCAGAAGCGCGGCTTCCGACCGATCACCGCCATCCACGCGCGCTCGCTGTAGCGGCGCGGCGCTGCCCGCGAACGTTAAGCGAACCGCCCCTCTCGCGGGAGCATGTCGAACGCTCTGAGCGGGTCCCCGCCGAAGTTCCTGCGCCGCGGGAAGGTCAAGGAGGTCTACGAGATCTCTCCCACCGAGCTCGAGTTCCGGTTCACGAACGACATCTCGGTCTTCGATAAGCACATCCCGAGCGAGATCCCGCACAAGGGCGAGACGCTCGCGCGCACGGCCGCCCACTGGTTCGACGTCTGCTCCCGGATCGGCGTCCCCCACCACTTCCTCGGCCTCGCCGGGCCGACCGCGATGCGCGTCAAGCGCGTACGCGTCGAGCCGAACCTGCGGACGCTCGGCCCCCACCCCAAGGGCGTCCTCGTGCCCCTCGAGCTGATCGTGCGGTACTACCTCGCGGGCTCGATGTGGGACCGGGTGAAGGCCGGCAAGGTCACCGCGGCCGACCTCGGCTTCTCCTCCGGCGCGAAGCTCGAGTACGGGATGCCGCTCCCGCAACCCCACTTCGAGGTGACGACCAAGCTCGAGCCAATCGATCGCCTGCTCACGACGGAGGAGGCGCTCGAGCTCTCCACGCTCGATCGGCGCCAGCTCGACCAGGTCCGGGAGATGATCCTCAAGATCGACGCGGAGATGCAGCGCGAGATCGGCCCGCGCGGCCTGTTGCACGTCGACGGCAAGAAGGAGTTCGGGATCGACTCGAGCGGCGGGCTCATGGTCGTGGACACGTTCGGTACCGCCGACGAGGACCGGTTCTGGGACAAGGACGCCTACGACCGGGGCCGCCACGTCGACTTCTCGAAGGAGTTCGTGCGCCAGCATTACCGCCAGACGGGCTACTACGACCGCCTGGTCGCGGCGCGCGATGCGCACGCCGAGGAGCCTCCGATCCCGCCGCTGCCGCCGCTCCTCGTCGACGAGGTGAGCCGGCTCTATACCACCGTCTACGAGCGCCTGACCGGGCAGGCGTTCTCTCCCACGACCCGGGCCTAGGTCCGGGTCGGTCGGACGGACGCGGCCCACCGAGCCCGCGGCCGCGGAGGACGGAGAGGTATAAGCCCCGCGGCAGGTTCGTCCTTCGGGAAGGCCCCCGGATGGACGACAAGGTCGCGGCGGCCCTCCCGTCCCCGCCGCCCCCGTCGCCCGCGCCGCGCCCGCCGAGCTTCCTCCGGGCCCTCCGCCACCGGCCGTTCTTCCTCCTCTGGGCCTCCCAGCTCATCTCTCAGTCCGGCGACTTCGTCTTCGACATCGCGCTCCTCTGGCTGGTGCTGGAGACGACCGGATCGGTCTTCGCGGTCGGTCTGGTCGTCACGGCGATGCTCGTCCCGGCCGTCCTTTTGGGGCCGGTCCTCGGGGTCTACATCGATCGCTGGCCGCGTCGCCCGCTCCTGATCGCCACGAACGTGCTCGAGGGCGTCCTCGTCGCGGGGCTCTCGGGCCTCGTGCTGGACCACGCGGCGGGTCTCGATGTGATCCTCGCGGTCGTCGTCGCGCTCGGGGCGGGTGCACAGGTCGTGCGGATCGCGTCAAGCGCGCTCGTGCCGCAGACGGTGGGCACCGACGACCTCGCGCCCGCGAACAGCCTGCTCTCGTTCTCGGGGTCGTTCAACCAGGTGGTGGGGCTCTCGATCGGCGGCGTGGCCGTCGCCGCCTTCGGCGTCGCGCTCCCCATCGAGTACGACGCGCTGTCGTTCTTCCTCGCTGCGGCGTTGCTGCTCGGGGTCCCGCGCGCCGTCGGGCAACCAGGGCCGACGGCGGCGGGCACGGACCCCACGGGGTTCCGGGCGCAGTTCGTCGAAGGCTTCGCGTTCGTGCGCTCCCAGCGGTTCCTAATCGAGATCATCCTGCTCGGCATGGTCGTGAACTTCTTCGGGAACGCGATCAACGCGCTGCTCGCTCCGTACGCCGCGCTCGTCCTCCACGGGGGGCCGACCACCTACGGCAGCCTGGGTGCGATCCTCGCGGTCGGGTCGATCGTCGGCGCCTTCGTCGCCGGGAAGGTCAACGCCCGGCGCTTCGCGGGCAAGCTCCTCTTCGGCGGGTCGATCGCGTCGGGGGCCGTGATCGCGCTGCTCGGCCTCACGAGCGACGTCTATCTCGCGCTCGCGGAGATGTTCGGGCTCGGCGCGCTGCTCGCGATCACCAACGTGCCGATGCTCACCCTCGTTCAGGCGAAGGTGCCCGCCCGCCTCATGGGGCGGAGCATGGCCGTCCTGTTCTCGCTTCTCGTCGCCATGGGACCGTTCGGCTCGTTCTTTGCCGGGTCGTTCGCGGCGGCGCGCGGGGTCGCATCGGTGTTCCTGTTCGCGGGGATCGCCATCATGGTCGCCGACTCGGTCGGCTTCGCCGTGATGTCCGAGCTCCGGAACGTGGAGTACTAGGGGCAGGCCCCGGCCCGGGCCGGCGTCGGCCCCCTAGCGTCCGCGCGCCCACCGTTCACCGTTTCGGGACCTCTCCCGCACGCTTATCTCTCCTCGACCCGGTTCGAGGTTCGTGCCCGCCAAGAGCGCCCCGCGCGCGTCGTCCCCCGAGGAGCCGTCCGCCGAGCCGAAGCGTCAGGTCGAGCTCGAGGACCTGCCCGGGATTGGCCAAACGACCGCCGACAAGCTTCGGGAGGCCGGCTACACCGACCTCATGGAGCTCGCGGTCGCGTCGCCCGGGGACGTCGCCGAGGCCGCGGAGATCGGCGTGGCGATCGCCCAGAAGATCATCGGGGAGGCCCGTCGGAAGGCCGACGTCGGCGGTTTCGAGAGCGGGACGACCCTCCTCGAGCGCCGCCAGAAGCTCGGCCGGATCACGACGAACTCGAAGGCGCTCGACGAGCTGCTCGGCGGCGGGGTCGAGACCCAGGCGATCACCGAGTTCTCGGGGGAGTTCGGCACGGGCAAGACCCAGCTCGGCCACCAGATCGCGGTCGATGTCCAGCTGCCGCCGGCGCAGGGGGGCCTCTCGGGCGAGGTCGTCTACATCGACACGGAGAGCACCTTCCGTCCCGAGCGGATCGTCGACATGGCGAAGGGGGTCGGGATCGACCCCGAGACCGCCCTCGGCCACATCCACGTCGCGCGGGCGTACAACTCGAACCACCAGATGCTCCTCGTCCAGAAGGCCCAGGAGCTGGCGCGGGAGAAGCCGATCCGTCTCCTCGTGGTCGATTCCTTGACCGCCCACTTCCGCTCGGAGTACGTCGGTCGGGCCGAGCTCGCGCCCCGCCAGCAGCTGTTGAACAAGCACCTCCACGAGCTCCTCCGCTTCTCCGACACCTACAACGCCGCGATCGTGGTCTCGAACCAGGTCTCGGCGCGCCCGGACATCCTCTTCGGGGACCCGACCCGTCCGATCGGCGGGAACATCGTCGCCCACGCGGCGACCTACCGGGTCTACCTGCGGAAGTCGAAGCCGCCCCGGCGCATCGCCCGCCTGATCGACTCGCCGAACCTGCCCGAGGGCGAGGCGGTCTTCTCGCTCACGACCGAAGGGGTCCGGGACTAGCGACGCGCCGCACCGCGACCGCCTTCGCGTAGAGGTACGCCCGTCGCCCGGGCCGCAGGCCGAGCCGCACGATCGAGCCCTCCGTCAGCGCGGCCCGGACCCGTCGTCCCTGCCAGTCGGCCTCGAGGACCGCGGTCCCGTCGCGCCGGTGCTGAACCCGGCGGAGGACGACCGCGAGGGCGTTGCGGGCGGAGAGGGCCGCCGGCGTGCGCGCGACCACGAACGCCTCGGGGTCGACCTCGACCGACACCCGGCTCCCCTCGGGGGCCCGGAACGCCACCTCGAGCATGCCTCCGCCCGCGAGCTCGACGCGCGGCGACGGTCGGGTCACGTACCGCCCCGCCCAACGGTTGGTTCCCGGGCGGGCCCCCCGGGCGCGGTCGAGCAGGCGGCGACCGAGCGGAGTGAGGCGCGTGGCGCCCGGGGTCGCGCCGCCGCGTCGGCCGAGCGCCGCGGGTCCTCCGAAGAGCCGAGCGAGCCGGGCGAGCCGGTAGACCGCCCGGTCGCGGCTGACGCCCACCGCGCGCGCGGCGTGCACGAGATTCGGTTCCCGCTCGAGCGCCGCGAGCAGCCGCACGTCGAGCGGGGCGAGGAAGCGCTCGGGCGCCGTCACGGGGCGGCCTCCCCGGTCGGATTCTCGAGCGGCCGGAGGCGATGGGGATCGACGTGGAGCGTGACGGTATCCCCGACGCGCACCCCGGGCACCGCGCCCGGCACGCGCGAGTGGAGCACGAGCGGTCCGTGCCGGAGCGCGACCACCCAGCCGGCGGCGGTCCAGCGCAGCGCGGCGACCCGCGCCTCGTGCGGGCCGGCGGGGCCCGGCTGCCAGGCGATCGCGTCGGGGGGGATGGCCAGCCCTCCCGCGCCCCCCCGGTCGGCGAGGAGCGCGCCGAGCGGGTGCGTTCGGGCCCCCGCGAGCTCCGCGGAGGTGTAGAGGTTCTCGTAGCCGAGGAAGCGGGCGAGGAACCGGTCGAGCGGACCGCGGGCGAGCTCCTCCGGGGTCCGGTCGGCGCGGATTCGGCCCCCCTCGAGCACGACCACGCGGGAGGCGAGGGCGAAGGCGGTCGTGGGGTCGTGGGTGACGAGCAGGAGCGGGACCGCCTCCGATTCGATCAGGTCGCGGAGCAATCGGATGAGCGAGTCGCGGCTCTCGACGTCGAGCGCCGAGAGCGGCTCGTCCCAGAGGAGGACCCGCGGCTCCGCCGCGAGGGCGCGGGCCATCGCGACGCGCTGCCGCTGGCCCGAGCTCAGCGTGTGCGGGAAGGCGCGGGCGAGCGGCTCCAGTCCGAACCGGGCCAACCAGCGGTCCGTCTTCGAGTCGGCCTCCGGGTCCCCCCGCAGCTCCAGCGGATAGCGCACGTTGTCGCGGACCCGGCGCTGGGGGAACAGTCCGAGGTTCGGAGGCACGAACCCGAACCGCCGCGCCTCGGGCGGCGCGGCCCCGACCGGTCGTTCGTCGACGAGGACCTCCCCGTGCTGGAGGGGAAGGAACCCCGCGATCGCCCGCAGGAGGGTGGTCTTCCCGGCACCGGACGGACCGAGCAGGACCGTGGCGGTGCCCGACGGGATCGCCAACGAGACCGGGCCGACCGAGAACCCGCCCTGCCCGGTGCGGAGCTCCTCGAGCTCGAGACCGTTCATGTGATCCCCCCTCCGCGGAGCCAGCCGAGGCCGGTCCGGTCGAAGAACCTCACGCCCAGGAAGATCAGGAGCGCCACCAGGACGAGCACGGCGGAGGCGCCGGCCGCGTCCCCGGGGTTGATCTGCCAGTAGCCGTAGATCCAGACCGACGCGGGCTGCGTCACCGGACCGGCCCAGGGAAGGCTCGGGTAGACCGACGCGGCGAGGATGAGGAACCCGCCGACCTCGCTGATCCCGCGGGCCCACATGAGGAGCGCCCCGGTGGCGATCCCGCGCGCGGCCGCCGGCAGCGTCACGGTGGCGAACGCTTCCGAGGGGTTCGCTCCGAGCGAGCGGGCGGCTTCGAGGACCTCGGGATCGACCGCGCGGAACGCGATCTCGCTCGTGAGGACGACGTACGCGGCGCCGACGTAGACCATCACGAGCACGACCCCCCAGATGCCGTTGAAGATCGGCAGGCCGAGGGAGGCGGTGTAGGTGCCGACCGGGTTCGTCGGTGCGAAGAGTAGGAGGAGCGCGATCCCGACCACGAGGTGGGGGACGACGACGGGCAGGGAGACGATCGACTGGACGAGACCCTTGCCTGGGAAGCGGTACCGGGCGAGGAGGTAGCCGAGCGGCACGCCGGTGACGACCCCGATCCCCACCGCGATCGCGGAGGTGAGGAGGGTGAACTCGAGCGCCGTTCGAAAGCCGGCGTTCTCGAAGCCGAAGGCCAGGCCTCCCGGGCCGGCAAAGAAGACGAGCGCCACGAGCGGGAGAACGAAGAGGCCGAGGAGGGAGGCGGACAGGACGACCGAGAGGGCGCGGCCGGCGAAGGAGGAACGATCCACGTCTCGGCCCCCGGCTCAGGCGAGCTCGCTCGAGAGGTACGGCGGGAGCGCGGCGACGCCGTTCGGGGCGGTGCCGGCGATCGCGCCCGGGAGGGCCGGGACGTGGTCGGACCAGAGCGGGGCCAGGGGGACGAAGCCGTCCGCGGCCCACGCCGTCGCGGTCGCGTTCGAGGCGAGGAAGGCGGCGAACGCGATCCCGAGCGTGGCCTCGGGCGCCGTGGCCGGGACCGTGAGCGCGAAAAGGATCGGCGCCCCCACGAGGACCGCCGTCGACGAGGCGGAAAGGACCGTCGTGTTGACGGTGGCGTACTGCGCCACGTCGGATGCCGAGACCCCGCCGAGGTCCACGGACCCATTGAGCGCGACGTAGGCGAGGTGGTTCGCGATGGCGTACGACCGGTAGATGAGATAGGCCGAGACCTCCCCCGTGGAGAGGGCGGTCGCCGCCACGTTCTCGGCTACGATTCGGGTGGCCGCCGTCGGCTCGGCGAAACCGCCGAACGGCCCGGAGAAGAAGTGGTCGTAGAGCGAGCCGTGGAGACCGACGAGCTCGTCTGTGAGCTCGAGCGCGAAGATCACGTTCGCCCCGAGCGGGTCGATGCTCGCGTTCGGGGCCCCGAGGACGACCCCCGGACCGACGATCTTCTCGTACCAGTTCGTGGAGTTGATGCCGGCGATGCCCGCGTAGGCGAGCACGAGGGGGTCGGAGGCGTAGACGATCTCCCAGGAGGCGACGTTCGCCACCGGGGGCTCGAGGTGCTGGGGGATGACCCGGAAGTCCGCCGAGACGAAGAGGTCGTACGGCTCCCCGGGGAGCGTGAGCGCGCTCGCCGCGGCCGTGCTGCCTTCGTAGAGCTGGGCGGCGGCCGGGGCCGCGACCCCGGGGGTCTCGGCCGCGAACCGGTTCGCGAGGCCCGGGAGGATCGGGGCGAGCGTCCCCGCAGCGATGATCGAGAGGGTGGACGAGGTGGAGCCGGCCCCGGGGGACCCCGAGCCATGCAGGTACCACCCACCGGCGAAACCGGCGAGGACCGCGAGGGCCACGACGACGACGGTAAGGACCGAGCGGGCTACGGGGCGCATCGATGTGGGATTATCCCATATCGCTTAAAACACCTCGCCGGGCACCGGACCGGCCCGGTCCCGCGGGGCGTAGCGGTACCAGACGAGGCCGACCACGGCGGTGGAGGGGAGGGGACCGAACTGCCGACTGTCGCGGCTCCCCGGGGCGTTGTCCCCCTCGACCACGAGGAAGAGGTCGCGGGCGGTCCCGGGGCCCGCGCCGGGGGCTGGGGCAAAACGGGCGATGCGCTTGAGCAGCAGGCGATCGGGTTCTTCGGGGTCGCGGAGCGCGACCACGTCCCCGACCGCGAGCGGTCGGCCGGGCCTTGGGTCGACATAGAGCCGGTCGCCGGGCCGGAAGTCGGGTTGCATCGAATCGTCCCGGACCACCATCCTGCGACTGCGCCAGCGTCGCCCGAGACTCCCCCGGCGCCGGGCCCTCGGCGGATCCCCCTCCGGCAACCTTATCCTCCGCCCGAGGTATGCACGGCCATGCCCCGCTTCCCGCGAGTCCGCAACTGGTTGATCGAGGTCCGGGACACCCTTTCCCCGCCCGAGCCCGTCTACGCTCACTGCGACATTCCCTGCGGTATTTATGACCCGCACGAGGCCCAGATCTCCGCGCTCACGGTCCTTCGCATGGACCAGCTGATCGCCGAGCTCGCCGCGCCGGCGATGGACGCGAGGGCGGAGGATCGGTCGACCTACATCTCCAAGCTCGCGCGGTACACCGCCGTCAAGGAGCAGCACGCGGAGCGGGCGAAGCACGAGATTCGGGTCATCTGGGGCGATTACTTCACCGCGGACCACGCGAAGCAGTTCCCGCAGGCGCACGAGCTCGTCTTCAAGATCATGAAGCAGGCCTCGAAGTGCCGCCAGGGAACGCAGCTCGCGGACGCGCAGGAGTTCCTGAAGCTCATCCAGGAGTTCGCGGAGATCTTCTGGCAGACGAAGGGGGCCAAGACGAAGCGGCAACCCTCGTTGCAGAAGTCGGGCGGCGATCTCGTCGTGCCGGTTCCCGCCTAGGGCGATCGCGCGGGTCCTCGGCGGCGGACCGGCTTCGGCCCATGACCGAGACCCTGCCGCTCGACGGTCGGTCGCTCTCGTTCGACCAGTTCCTCGCGGTGGTCCGGGGCCACTGCGGGGTCTCGGTGACCTCCGAATCCCGGACCGCGGTGGCTGCGAGCCGTCGCGCGGTCGAGCGGGCGGTCCAGGGGGGACGCGCCGTCTACGGCGTCACGACCGGGTTCGGCGCCCTCTCCGACCGGTCGATCCCCCGGGACCAGGTGCTCGAGCTCCAACGCTCGCTCGTTCGCAGCCATACGGCCGGCGCCGGCCCCGCGCTCCCGGCCGAGGTCGTGCGGGGGGTGATGCTGCTGCGGCTCAACTCCCTCGCCCGCGGTCACTCCGGGGTCCGTCCCGAGGTCCTGGACCGGCTCGTCGAACTCCTGAACCGCGGACTCGTCCCGTGGATCCCCGAGCAGGGATCCGTCGGGGCCTCGGGAGACCTCGCTCCGCTCGCCCACCTCGCGAGCGCCCTCACGGGCGAGGGCGCGTTCGTCGTCCGGGGGCGGGAGGCGCCCGTGCCGGCCCGCGAGGTGCTCGCGACGGAGGGGATCGAGGCGCTCGCGCTGGCCGAGAAGGAAGGCGTCGCCCTCCTCAACGGCACGGCGCTCATGGCGAGCTACCTCGCGCTCGCCGTCGCGGACGCCCGGGAGCTTCGCGACGCGGCGCTGCTCGCCGCGGCGCTGGCCTACGACGCCCTCGAAGGGAACCCGTCGTCGCTCGACGACCGGCTCGGGGAGGTCCGTAACTCCCCCGAGCAGCGCCGGGTCGCCCGAACCCTGCGTACGCTCCTCGAGGGGAGCGCCCTCAGCCGGACGCGGGAGGCCTGGACCGGCCAGGACCCCTACACCCTTCGCTGCCTACCGCAGGTCGTGGCGGCGGTCGAGCTTGGGCTCGACTTCGCCCACCGGGTCGTTGTGCCCGAGCTCAACGCGGTGACCGACAACCCGCTCGTGTTCGAAGGCGATGAGTTCGTGAGCGGCGGCAACTTCCACGGCCAGCCGCTCGCCCTCGCGCTCGACACCCTGGCGATCGCGGTGCTGTACCTGGGCGCGTTCTCCGAGCGCCGCATCTCCCGTCTTCTGCACCCTGCGCTGAACCGCGGGCTCCCCGCGTTCCTCGCCCCCGAAGCCGGCGTGAGTTCGGGGCTCATGATCAGCCAGTACCTTGCGGCCGCCCTCGTCAACGAGAACCAGACGCTAGTCCACCCGGCCAGCGCGGCGAGCCTCCCGACGTCGGCCGACCAGGAGGATTTCGTCTCGATGGGTCCGTGGGCCGGGGCGAAGCTGCGCCGCATCTTGGCGAACACCCGCCGCGTGATCGCGGTCGAGTGGATCGTCGCGGGGCAGGCGCTCGAGCTTCGACGGCCGAAGGCGGGGGGGCTCGGGAGCGAAG
>JAKACD010000037.1 GCA_021821785.1 Thermoplasmata archaeon | reverse complement strand
GGGGGGCTCTACTTAAACGTGTCGAGACCGGTCCAGGACCGCCCTCCCTCCGTTTTCGGGACCCTCTGGACGCCGTGCCCATGGGCTTCGCCGCCGACCGCTTCGGCAAACTACATAACCGAACCCCAACTCCGCGCGCCGTGGCATCTGACATAGGGCCAGCGGTCCGGCCGGGAACCCGTTCGACAGCGGCCGAGCTACGGGCCGCCAAGGTTCCGGTCGAGAGCCCCGGTGAGCGGTTCCGCGGCGAGGTCCTCCGACTGCTCGACGGCCTTCGCAAGAAGGGGCTCGACCGGGCGGACGCGGTACGCGCGCTCTTCCCCCGCACGGTCCTTCCCGACGGGACCTACGAGGACGTTCTCGCCGCGATCGTGGCCGGTTCGCACCTGCTCTTCTTCGGCCCCTCGGGCGCCGGCAAGACGAGCCTCGCGAAGGACCTCTGGGGCCTCTTTCCGAAGGGGGTCTGGGTGGTCGAGGGGTGTCCCGTTCTCGACCATCCGCTTTCCCTCGTCGATCCGGCGGTCGCGGCGCGGTTCCCGCCGTGCCCGATCTGCCGCCGGCGGTTCTCTCCCGACTCCGACCCGGCACGGTTCGCTCCTGCGTCCGTGGACCCGGCGCAGGTCCCGGCCGAGTTCCTCCTCCTGCGCGAGGGGTTTGGCTTCGCCCGACTGCAGGGCAGCTCGGAGGTCTTCCCGGACCATCTGACCGGGAACATCAACCTCCGCAAGCTCGAGGAGATCGGCGACCCCATGAGCCCGCTCGTTCTCGAACCGGGGAAGCTCCTGCAGGCGAACCGGGGATTCCTCCTGGTCGACGAGATCGGGAAGCTCCCCCTCGGAACGCAGAACGTGCTGCTCCAGGCGCTGCAGGAGGGGACCGTCACTCCCTCGAAATCGCGCGAGAGCTTCCCGGGGCTGTTCGTCGCCGTCGGCACGTCGAACCTCTCCGACCTCGACAACATCAACGACCCGCTCTCCGACCGCCTGACGAGCCTCCACGTCGGGTTCAACCTCCGCCACGCCGACAACCGCCGCATCGTCGAGCTCGGCCGGGCCGAGGCCCCCGGGACGTTCGTGCCGGAGATCCTCGTCGACGCCGGGGTCCGGGTGATCGAGTCCTGGCGCCTCCGCATGAGCGACGAGAACCCCGACATCGGCGAAGTGGGCTCGAACCGCACGCTGCTCGACGTCGCGGCCCGTGCCGCCGCGATCTCCGCGCTGGACGGTCGAAGCGCCGCCACGAGCGCCGACTTGAGGGCCGGTCTGCTCCACGCGATGCGCGGGCGGATCCGGGCCCGCAGCGGCGACTCGTTCCGGCAGAACGAACGACGGGTCGTGGAGTTCGTGGACCAGTATCTCCCTGCGGCCCTCAAGCGCAGCGCGGGCGTCTACTGGTGCCGGTACTACCGCGGACCCCTCAAGGAGAACGCCGCCGATGCGGAAGCGCTCGTGGGGGAGGGCCGCCGCCTGAAGGACGACGCGGCGCTCCGCGCCCAGCTCGCGGGCGACAGTTCGCTATTCCCCCGGTTCCGTGCCTTCGGCCGGTTCGTGGGGGAACGAGAGCGCCTCGGCGCGGGGACCGAACCGAGCGATGCTGCCGCGACGGTCTTCCGGCTCCTCGAGGAGTTCTCCCTGTTCTCCTGTTCGGAGGAAGACGACGACGACGCCCCCCTCGCGGCCTGAGTTCGCTCTCCCCGACTGCGCGGCGTTCGCCGACGACGTCCGGTCGGACGACCTCCTCGACACCATCGACCGGAGTGCGCTCATCCGATCGCTCGCGGCCGAGGGCGTCGCCGGCGCTCGCGCCCTCCTCCACTCCGAAGGGGAGCGGAACGCGGAGCTGCGGGCCCGGCTTGACGAGCTCCGCGCGCGGCTACGGCGCCAGGCCGCCCGTCGGATCGATCGGGTCATCGGGGAGTACGACCGTCGGGTCGCCGAGCTGGGCGTCCTCGAGCGGAAGAGCGACGAGGAGGTTGCCCGCGAGATCGCCGAGCTCGAGGCCCGCCTGCGGTCGGCCCGAACCGTGGACTGGTCGAAGCTGCCGCCGGCGGACCTCCTCGGCGAAGTGGAGAGGGCGCTCCTGCTCCCGTCCGCGTCCTGGAACCGACCCCCTCCACCGCCCGGGCTCTGGGCCCGGATCCGGGCCGCGTTCGCCCGCCTCGGGGCTTGGCTGCGCGCCCTCTTCGGTCGCCGGCGAGCAGCCCCTTCCGCCCGGTCCGACGGCCGGGGAATGCCGTTCGCCATCGCGACCCCCGAGGGGCGGACGATCGGCCCTTCGGAGATCGGCGACGCCCTCGCCCGTCTAAGCGCCCCCGAGCGCTCGGAGCTCTCCGAGAACGTCACCCGCTCGCTCCGGGACCGCGAACACGAGATCCGCAAGGAGGCCGAGGAGAAACGCCGTGCGGCCGAGGCCCAGCGGCGCCGCCTCGAGGAGGAGCGCGAGGAGGCCCGACGGCGCGCGGAAGCGGAGACGGAGAAGCGGGTCCGCGACGCCGAGGAGCACCGGCTCGAGCGCGAGCTCAAGGAGCGCGGCTTCGTCGCCGAACGCGCCGGCGAGCTGGTGGTCACGTACGGTCTGGTCGAGCGCTTCGCCCGCCTCCTCTTGGAGGAAGAGAGCCACCGCCTCCCGGGCGACGTGCGCCTTTCGCTGAAGGGGGGCGGTTCGACCGGGGTGTACGAGAAGGCCCGCCTGCGGCGGCCCGAGGAGGTCGCCCACCTCGATGTGCCGGGCTCCGTGCTGGCGGCCCGGCTCGCCGGCCTCCGGCACATCGACGAGTCGGTGAGCTACATCTACCGCGAGGTCACCGCCGAGCGCGTCCACGTCGTGCTCGCGTTCGACCGCTCGGGGAGCATGGCGGAGGCCGGGAAGCTCGAGGCCGCCAAGAAGGCGCTGCTCGCCCTATATGTCGCGGTCCGTCGCCGCTACCCCGACGCCACCATCGACGTCCTCGCCTTCGACAACGAGGTCCAGGCGCTCGACCTGGTCGAGCTCTGGGAGTGCAAGGCGGGGGCGTTCACGAACACCGCCGAAGCGCTCCGGGCGGCCCATCTATTGCTTGCGGCCTCGCGCGCGTCGCGTCGGGAGTTCTACCTCATCACGGACGGCCTGCCCGAGGCGTACACCGACGACGAGGGACGGGTCCGCAGCGGCCAGCTCGACCTCGCCATGGAAGCGGCGCTCGAGCGGGCCCGGGAGCTCGCGACCGTCACCCCGCTCCGGACGACGATGATCCTGCTCAAGTCCGAGCATCCCGAGTACGAGACCGCCGCCCGCGCGATCACGCGGACGCTCGGCGGGGAGCTCGTCGTCACCGACCCGGGTCGCCTGGGGGTCGAGCTGCTCGTTCGATGGGCGCATGGCACGGAGACGGAACGCCGGGTGGCCGCCTCCGCCCCCCCTCCGGCCGCTCCGATCACCGCCCCGGCCCGGGGACGGAGCCGACGGCGCCGGGCCGACCGCCGGATGGGCGGCTAGACCCGCGTTGCCAGTGGCCGTGAACCTTTATCTCCCGAGCCACGGGTTCCTCGCCGAGGGAGACGATGTCCGACAGCCGTGAGCAGGCTCAGTTCCGCCAGCACCTCACCGAGATGCGGCGGGCCGCCTCCGGGCTCGGGAGCGACTTCGCGCGAGAGTTCACCAATCTGGACGACAAGATCGAACGCCTCGGTCATGTCACGGCCAAAGAGGCGAAGTATCTCGGGAACGAGATCGAGGACGACTTCTCGCGGCTCGGCCGTCGGCTGGACGAGGAGATGCGCCGCCTTCCCGGCCGCCTCGCGAGCGCCGGGGTAGCGATCGGCGCCGGGACCGCCCGCGCGGCGGGCGCGGCCCGGGACGCGGTCGTGGTCGTAGGGAAGCGCGCCAAGGAAGGCACGAAGAACGCCTTCGCGGCCGCCGCCGGTGTCAAGCGGACGCCGATCCGAGAGTGGAGCGCCCCGACGAGCGGGGACTCCTCCGACGCGAGCCCCCCGAACTCGGGGGCCTGAGCGCGGCCGGGCGGTCGCCCGGCGCGGGAACCCTATCCCCCGCGCGGGCGAGCTCCTCTTCGGCCCGGGCCGCCGCCCGGCGCAGGTACTCCGGGTCGAGGTCGAAGCCGACGAAGTCGATCCCGAGGCGGACCGCGGCCACGGCGCTCGAACCGATCCCGACGAACGGGTCGACGAGGCGTCGCGTCCGGTCCACGCCGTGGAGGCGCACGCACCATTCGGGGAGCTCGGGGGGGAACGTCGCGGGATGGGGCCGGTCGCGCGCCCGCTCCCGGATCGTGGGGTACGGCAGGAACCAGGTGTTCCCGCGGCAGCGCCGGTCCTGCGCGGCGCCTCCCCAGCGGGTGACGTTCGATTTGTCCTGGTACGGGACCCCGATCGCGAGCCGATCGAGGGGGACTGCCCCGCTCCGGGAGAAGTGGAAGATGTACTCCTGCGCTCCGTGGAGGTAGCGGTCGGAGACGACCGGCTTATAGTGGCCGAGCGCGAGGTCGGAGGTCAGGCCCGCCGACCGTCCCGCCGCCCGCCGGTCGATCGCGATCGACTTCACCCAGTGGATCACGTTCTGGAGGACAAACGTCCGTCCGACCTCCCGGGCGACGTCCCAGGGAAGCCAGGGATCCTTCGGCGTGCCCCCGACGTTGAGGAAGAAGGAGCCCGCGGGGGAAAGGACGGTCTCCACGGAGCTCGCGAGCGCGCCGATCCACGCGAGGTACTCCGCCCGGGGCCGGCGGTCGGGGTACGAGCGGTAGCGGATCCCGAGGTTGTACGGCGGGCTCGTGACGACCACGTCCACGGACCCTTTCCCGAGACGACGGGGCAGCCCCGGGAGGGCGTCCTCGCAGTAGAACCGGATCGCCCGGCCCCGCCCGAGCGGGATCGGGGCCGGGCCATTCTCGTCCGCCATACGGCAGGGCGAGGCGTCGGCAGGGATAGGCCCACTCCTACCGAGCCGGAGCGGCCGGGGTCGAGGGCTGGGCTCGTATCCGCCCGAGCTCCGCGCGGGCCTCGGCGACCGCCTTCGCCGGCTCCTTGTAGTAGAAGGAGACCAGGCGACCGACATCGCGGTGGGTGAAGGGGCGCTGGCGGGTCGCCTGCGCGTCCCGGGCCATCATGTACTCGAGCATGTCGACGCGGTTGCGGACCTCCTTCTCGATCTCCTTCATCGAGAGGTTCTTCATCAGCGCGACCCGCTCGTAGATGTACGAGTGCCCCGAGTAGAGGAACGTGTCGTCCGAGGGGTTCCAGGAGTAGACGGAGTTCGTGATCAGCTCGTTGGTCTCGGGGTCGAGCCCGACGATCTCGGTCAGCGACTGGACCCGCCGGGTCATCTTCGTGCCGACCTTCACCTGGCGCTGGAGGAGGACCAGGTTCAGGGCGGAGACGAGCGAGCGGGGGAGCGAGATCGGAGGGTTCTCCATCCGGTGGACCATCGCGCTCACGCTCTCCGCGTGGAACGTCGTGTAGCAGGTCTTCCCGGTCGCCATCGCCTGGAAGACGATGAACGCCTCGGCACCGCGCACTTCTCCGACCATCAGGTACTGCGGCCGCTGACGGAGGGCGGCGGCGAGGAGGTCGAACATGTCGATCTCGCCCGGCGCCTTGCCGCTCACGAGGTTCTTCGCGCCGAACCCGGCGCGGGTCAGCGACGGGACCCAGTTCTCGTGCGGGAGGTTGAGCTCGCGGGTATCCTCGATGGAGACGATCTTCATCTGCGGCGGGATGAAGAGCAGGGTCGCGTTGAGGGTGGTCGTCTTCCCGCTCGCCGTGCCTCCGCAGACCATCATCGACTGCCCGTTCTCGATGGCGATCCAGAGGTACGCCATCATCTCGGGGCTCATCGTCTTGAACTTGAGGAGGTCCACCGGGGTGAACGGGTTGTCGCGGAACCGCCGGATCGTGAAGGAGCTCCCGCGCTTCGTGACGTGCGTCCCGAGGGTCGCCTGGAGACGGGAGCCGTCCGGGACGGTCGCGTCAAGCATCGGGGTCGCCACCGAGATGTGCTTGCCCGAGCGCTGGGCGATCCAGACCACGTAGTCGTCGAGCTGCTTCGCGTCCTGGAACCTCAGGTTCGAGCGGATGGAGCCGTACTTGCGGTGGTAGATGTAGAGCGGGATCCCGACCCCGTCGCAGGAGATGTCCTCGACCTCGGTATCGGTCATCGGGACTTCGACGATCCCGTAGCCGATGAAGTCCCGCTCGAGGTAGTAGAGGATCCGCGCCTTCGTGGTGGGGCCGGGGGCGAGCTCCCACTCCTGCAGGAGGCCGTCGACCATCCGCCGGAGCTCCTGGCGCTTCGTCTCGGGGTCGTGCTCGGGCAGTGGCTGGAAGTCGTCCACGAGGCGGACGCGGAGACGCTCTGTGAGCTCCCGCTCGAGCTTCGAGAGCGGGGGCTCGATCACCTCATAGAGGTACTCGTTGCGCGTGTTGTGGTAGCTGATGCGGACGTAGGAGAGGTCCGGCCGGATCGGCGCGATGTCGAGCTCCTTCATCGCGGCGTCTCCAAGGGGAGGGACCGGGGTGATGGCCCCCTCGCTGCCCTGTCCCGAGACCCCCAGGCGGGCCAGCTTGACCGGCCGGGGGTCGACGGCGCTCTTGCGCAGGGCGGCTCCCATCCGCAGCCACGGGGAGAAGAAGCCCCGGCGCCGGCCGTGCCGGGACGGGATCGTCTCCTCCTCGGTGGACGACCGTGCGACCGCTTCGCCCGACATCTTCCTCGTTCTCCTCGTTCCTCGTTAGCTCACGTTCAGGATCGGCACGAAGTAGCGCATCATCAGCCAGCCGACCGCGAGCATGATCGTCGCGTGCTGCAGGCCCTCCGCGAACTTCCCGTTGTACAGGACACCGGCCATGATGCCGTCCCCGACCGCGTGGACGATGACCGCGACCAGGAAGGCGAGGAAGAGGACGGGCACGAAATTGAACGCGAGCGACACCCCGCCGGAGCCCGCGAGGGAGGAGGAGGCGACCCCTTGGCCCGCGGTGATCATCTGCGGCAGGAAGACCGCCGCCATGATGTAGATCGTGACGATGAACACGAAGAACGAGATGTAGATGACCGTCACGTAGGTCAGCATCGAGATCTTCCGGGCCTGCCCGGCGAGCTGGGCCTCCCGCGTGTCGTGCGCGACCATCGTGAGCACGTCCGCGACGTTCCCGCCGGCCTCGTTCGCCCGGGTGACGATCGAGACGACCCGCTGGACCAGCGGTGTGGGCACCCGCTCCTCGAACAGCCGAAGCGCCGTGGCGACCGGAACGCCCCACTCGAGCTGGCTCGCCATCTTCTTGATCTCGTCCGTCAGAAGCCCGTAGCGACCCGTGCTCGCGACCACGATCGCGTCGGGCAGGGTCATGCCGAAGCGGCCGGCCTCCGCGACATCCCGCAGGAAGTCCGGAAGCCGCTCCTCGACCTTCGCGATCCGCCGGAGCTTCGCGGTCATCGCGAAACCGTACGGGGCGATCATGCAGAGGAGGCCGAGCACGAAGAAGTCGATCGCCGGGTTCGCGCCGGTCGGCTCCCCCTGGCGGAACACGAAGTTGAGCGTCCCGACGAACTCGAGGGTCCCCACGATCCAGAAGGCGACCGCGACAAGGGAGCCTGCGATCAGGATGACCGTCTCGCGGGCGAGCCCCTCCTGCCGCGCGGTGACCTGGGTTCCGAGCGAGCGGACCTTGCGGACCGAGGCGGGGGCGGTCGCGCTCGCCATCTAGACCATCTCCTGGGCGAGGGAATACATGAAGAAGATGAACCCGAACTGAGCGAGCGGGATCATTGCGCCGACGATCCCCCACAGCACATCGATCATGAACGAGCCGCCGCCGCCGATGACGGCGAAGATCGCGATGATGATCACCAGGAAGAGCGGGAACGCGACCACGACGGTGACGAACGTCTCGGCAAGCAGACCCATCGTCTCGACCCGCTGGAGCTGCTCGAGCTTGTTCTCCCGCTCGTACTGTTCGGCCTTGAGCAGGAAGTACGGCTTGAGCTGCCCGCCGCTCGTCGCCGTCGTCACGACCCCCTGGAGGAAGTCCTGGAAGCGCTTCGACGGGCTGCGCTGCGCCCCGTTGCGGATCGCGGTCAGGATGTCGACCCCGAGGAGCTCGGTGTCGCGCGTGATCCACGCCGCCTCTTCCGCGACCTCGCCGTAGATCTTCTGCCGGCCGAGCTCGTGGAAGATCTGGTCGATGTTCACGTCGGCCGAGCTCATCGCGGAGACGAAGCTCATCGCGGGGCTGATCTTCCGGTCGATCTTGCGACCCCGGTCCTTCGCTTTCGAGCCCGGCGTGCTCTGGAGGACGAAGAACGTCGCGACGGGTCCGAGGATGGGAAGGAGGATCCCGAGGAGCAGACCGATCAGCACGACCCCGGCCAGGACGAAGAGGACGCCGAGCGCGATCCCCGCCACCACGGTCACGATCCCCACGACGAGGGTGGCGGCGTAGACGGTCGCGATGTACTCATCGGCCCGCACTCGCATGTGGGCCTTCACGAGGTTCTCCTCGAGGATCGGGTCCGGCGCTCGCGCGAGCACGCGCTGGCGGAACATCTTCCAGGCCCAGCGCTGGAACGGCGTCAACCCCGTGTGCGTGGGATGCTGGCCCCGCTTGAGACGGATCGACCGGACCTGGCCCGAGGCGTTGACGGTCGGAGTCGCCGGCATCGGGCTCACTCCTTCGGCGGCGCCGTCTCGGCCTGAGACGCCGTGACCCGCTTCATGACCTCGGTCGGGTCCTTGTAGTACTGCGCGATCATTCGCCAGAGCTGGCGGTAATCGGTGATCTGGTTCCGCACGAGGTACTGGATCACCTTGGTGCGCCGCTGGAACTCGGCGTCCATCTCCTCGGGTCCGAAGTTCTTGAGATCCATGATCTTGTCGAGGAGGAACGAGTGGCCCTTGAACACGAACTTGTCCGTCGCCGGGTCCCACTCGTAGACCGTGTTCGTGATGAGTTCGTTCGTCTCGGGCTCGAACCCGACGATCTCGAGGACCTGCTTCAGTCGGCGGACGACCCCCTTTTCGGTGCGGGCCTGGATCTGGATGATGACGTTGTTGAGGGCCGAGAGCAAAATGCGCGGGGTATTGATCGGCGGGTTCTCGAGGCGATTCACCATCGACTTCACACTGTCGGCGTGCATCGTCGAATACGTGGTGTGCCCGGTCGCCATCGCCTGGAACATCGTATAGGTCTCACGGCCGCGCACCTCTCCGACGATGATGTAGTTCGGGCGCTGCCGGAGGGCCGCCCGGACGAGGTCGAACATGTCGACCTCCCCCGCCGCTTTGCCGTCCGCCCCGCGGTCGCCGGTCCCGCTCCGGGTGGCTCCCGGGATCCAGTTCTCGTGCGGGAGGTTCACTTCGCGGGTATCTTCGATCGAGACGATCTTCGCGGTCGGCGGGATGAACAGCGCGACCGCGTTGAGCGTGCTGGTCTTGCCGGCGGCGGGACCCCCGCAGACGATGACCGACTCGCCCTGCTCGGCGGCCAGCCAGAAGTACGCGACCATCTCCTCGCTCGCGGTCCCCATCTGGACGAGGTCGACCGGAGTGAAGGGCCGCTCCTTGAACCGTCGGATGGTGAAGCTCGCGCCGCGGGTCGTTACCTCGCGGGCGTACGTGGCCTGAACGCGGTGCCCCTCGGGGGTCGTTCCGTCGAGGATCGGCGCGGAGACGCTCACCGCCTTCGCGCAGCGCTGGCCCAGCATGACGATGAACGAATTGAGCGACTCCTCGTCCGGGAACGTGACGTTCGTCTTGACCGACTCGTACTTCCCGTGGAAGATGAACAGGGGGACCTCGACGCCGTCGCACGAGATATCCTCGACCTCGGTATCGAAGATCAGCGCATCGATCGGTCCGTAGCCGACGAAGTCGCGGAGAACGTAGTAGATGATGCGCTCCATGGAGAGCGGGCCGAGCGTGATCTCGCGGCTCCGGAAGTACTCCTCCGCCTCTCCCCGCAGGTAGGCCCGCTTGTCCGCGGTCGAGAGGCTGCCGATGTCGCTGCCGACGATGCGGGTGAGTGTCGCCTTCAGGTGCTCGACGAGCTGCTTCTCGTGCGCCGTGAGCTGCGGCTCGATCACCTCGTAGAGGAACTCCTTCGTTCGGTCGTTGTAGGAGACCCTCGAGTAGGAGTACGGGGGATTCACGGCCCGCACTTCGAGCTCCTTCATCGTCGGCTCGGGGAGCGGTGGCAGGGCCGTGATGAACGTCCCCGGGACGTCGGTCGCGCCCTCGAGGGGGCGGGCCGCCGTCGGCGCGCCCTCCGCGGTCGCCGACGACGAGCGCGGGATTTTCACGCGGAACGAGCCCGATGCCATCGACCTAGGTCCCTCCGATCCCGAGATCGAGCTGCGCGGCGGCGTAGAAGACCGTCGCGAAGTTGACGTTCGTGAGCCGGAGCGTGAGAACGGTCGTCGTCCCGCTGGCGCTGTAGCACGCGGACGCGCTCACCGGGATCGTCTCGGCCGCGAGCTTGGTGAGCGAAATCGTCCAGTTGAAGTACGACGTGTGGGGAGCCGCCGATCCGTTGGACCAGAAGGGCACTCCGCTCGCGGCCATCATCGGCCGCAGGTACTGCTGCCACGCGCACGGGTACTGGGTACCGATTTCGAACGTCATGTTGAACAACGGCCCCTGGTTCGGCGCGGTCACGCCGCGCGAGGTGACCGTCTGGGCGAACCTCAGGTGACTGTAGACCTGCTGCGACCCCTGACCGATGACCGTGGAGGCGTTCCCGTAGAGCGCGAGGAAGCTCGCCGTGACGCTCGTGTTCCCGCCGGCCGACGTGACATTGAGCGGGGGCGGCAGGAGCATCAGCTGCTGCGATCCGCCCTGGCTCTGGATCACCGCATCGTTCTCGAAGTAGAACGTCTGGGGGGTATAGTAACGGTTCGGTAGGGACATCTCGAGGACCCCGCTCGCCACGTGCTGGGAGAAGAAGATGCCGGTCGGGACCCCCTGCGCCGGGGGGCCGTTGCTGAGTGTCAGGTTCTCGAACACGCAGTAGCTCGGGGTGACCGGCTGCCCCAACGCGGCGGGGCTGGGGGCCGTGCTGCTCGTGTAGAACCCGTTGGGACAGGTCGACGGCAGAAAGACGAGGGTCCCTTCCGTCGGTTGGGCGAACAGGGGGACCCCGCCCGAGCTGATCGTGAAGGAGGTCCCGAACGTGGGCGGTCCATTGAGGGTGTACTGCAGGTCCACGCCCTGCTTGAACTGCGCGAACGACCCGGCCGCCTGGCTGGTGAACTGGGATTCGTTGTCGGTCATCCAGAGCGGGACGTACTGGGTGATGAAGATCCCGAACAGCGCGAAGAAGACGAGAAGCGAGAGCAGCGTCCCAACCACCGCGACGACCCCGCGGCGCCCCCGGGCGAGCCGGCGGGCTCTCCAGTAGCGACGCCGTGCGCCCGCTCGGTCAGTTGCCCCCATCAGATGGACCGGCACGGGGTCCACGACCCCGCGCACGGTGAATTAGGTCCGATTCGGGTATAAATATGTGCGCGGCCGACAGCGTGTGGCCCCGCGGTCGAACACCGAACCTTTAGGCTCCGGACGTTTGCTGTTCCCGTACGGATGCCGCTTCGGGAGATCCAGCTCACCTTGCCCAACCGACCGGGCACGCTCGCCCGGGTCGCCCGGATCCTCGCGCGGGAACGGATCAACATCGCGGCCCTCAGCGTCGATTCGGCCATGGGCCGGGGCCGGGTCCGCCTCGTGGTGAGCGACCCGGACCGCGCGACTCCGCTGCTCAAGAGCGCGGGGTACGAGGCCGAGGTGCGGGAGATGCTCGCGGTCCGTCTCGAGGACCGAGCGGGGAGCTTTCTTCGGGTCCTCGATGCGCTCGAGCGGGCGAAGATCAACATCCAGAGCGTCGCGATCCTGGTCGCGCGAGAGGGGAGCCAGCCGCTCGTGGCGTTCTCGGCGAACGACCTCGCGCGCGCCCGTCGGGCCCTCCGCAAGGGCGGCTTTGAGAGCCGGACGGCCGAACAGATCGTCTCGAATGCGGAGCTCTTGGCGGTAGCCCCCTCCATCCCGTCCGAGTCGGTGGCCCTCCATCTGTGAGGGGCCGGCGCCCGCCGCCGGTCCGCACAAACGGTAAGAAGCGTCGGTCCTCCCGGTTCGGTCACGCGGTTGTGGTCTAGTGGTTAGGACGGTAGCTTCCCAAGCTACCTACTCGGGTTCGAATCCCGACAACCGCATTCACCCATTGGCTCGAATCCAGAGCCAAGGTCCCCGCGGGACCCCGACCACTACCGTCGGCAGCAAGCGGGCCTATTCGTCGGCCTCCTCCTCCGGGGGCGGACTCGCGGAACTGGGGTCGGCGAGTTGTTCGGCTCGCTTGGGTTCGACGTGGTGTCGTGAGATCTCCCGTTCCACTGAAGGCAAACGTTCAAAGACCCGTTCGTGCGGAATCGGGGAGCGATGGTCGCAGCGTTCACGATCCATTGCTGTCTCTGCGGCGGCTCCCTGTTTACTGCCACGGACGTTCGGGCCTCCGACACGGGGGCCACGTGCTCGGATTGTCAGCGCGTGATCGATCAGCGGCCCGACTGGACGCACGCGAGCAGCCCCTAGCCTAGAACCTACCCCGCATTGTCGAATCGCGGCGCTCGGCCGTGACCAGATCCGCTTCGCCCTTCGATCCAGGTCTCCTCGCGGCACCGTCCTCGAACACGTGGCTCCTTCCTGCAGTTCGCCCGGAGCGGGTGCCTTGCGCGATCCTCGTAGTGGTATAGCGGCCGCGAGGACTATCGCGCGGATTCAGTACTTCAGCTGGAGGAGACGGCAGGTCGGGCAGCGAAAGCCGTCGAACCAGACCATTCCCCCCGAAGTGTAGTCCCCGATCTTCTCGCCCCCGAGCGCCAGCATCGAACGGTTTCGGTGCCACTTCGCACCCCCGGTCAGCGACTCGGCCGCGACGGAGCCGGGTTCCATATCCGACTGGCAGTAGGGACACTTGGGAACGACGTTCGCGCTCACCCCGGCTTCGGTTCATGATGGGCTCATCGCGGTCCTATTTGGCATATCTACGATTCCGACTCCTTTGGCGGCAGCCAGATCCCCCGGCTCGTGCGGGTCGAGGCGCGGGTCGAGTTCCCCCGCCTCGACGCGGACGACGCGAATAGTCCGAAATCCCGGCCGCGACCCGCCGCTTCTCGCTCCTCGAAATCACGAGCGGGCTCCCCGACGACTCGCGGGAGGAGCCTGAGCGAAGGGAG
>JAKACD010000036.1 GCA_021821785.1 Thermoplasmata archaeon | reverse complement strand
CGGGCGAGTCCTCGGTACGGTTCGTCAAGCAGGCAATCGAAAGCTGCCTCCTCGGCGGCTCAAACGGTGGGACATGACTTTACGTTGAACTCATCAGCCATCGAGGAGAGTTGGCGGAGTACTGGACCCTCGCCGGCCCCGAGGGCATCTGCCTTACCCAGCAGGTCTACGATCAGGTGGCCAACAAGACCGACACGACGTTCGCACGGTTACCCCCGGTCTCCCTCAAGAATGTACGCGCCGCGGGAAGCATCTACCGGGTCGTCCCGGTCTGGAATGGCGCAGCGACCGAGCGACCCAAGGCGACCGCCTCCCGGAACCGGGTCGTGGCGGTCCTGCCCCTCACCAGCATCAGCCCCGACCCTCACGACGCATACTTCGCGGACGGCCTCACGGACGAACTGATCTCGGAGCTCTCCCAGGTCCGGGGCTTGAGCGTGATCGCCCGCACGTCGGTGGCACCGTACAAGACCGCGCCGAAGTCGATCGCGGAGGTCGGCCGGGAGCTCGGCGTCGACACGGTCGTCGAAGGAAGCGTGCGGAAGGCGGGCGATCAGGTTCGCATCTCCCTCACCCTCGTGGACGCCGAGACCCAACGCCATCTGTGGACCCACCGTTACGACCGGGAGGTCAACGACGTGTTCGCCGTCCAGGAGGACGTCGCGAAACGGATGTCGAGGGCGCTCCGGCTGGAGTTCGACAAGACCCACCGCGACGAAGAACGGGCCCGGTCGGTCCCGAATCCCCGCTTCGGGACCGTGACCACCGGGAAAGCCTACGACCACTACCTCCGCGGACTCGTGGCCGCCAGCAACCTCCACGAACTCGGATACGAGGAGGCCGTGCGCCACTTCGATCTGGCCGGTCGGCTGGACCCGAACCTCGCCGAGGCGCTCGCCGCCTGTGCGAACCTGTATGTCACGGTCGCAGGCGAGTACGTCTCCATGCGGGAGGTGATGCCTCGGGCTCGAGCGCTCGCGAAGCGAGCGCTCGAGATCTCACCGGACCTCTCCGAGGCTCACTCTGCCCTCGGGAACATCGCACTGCAGTTCGATCACGACTGGGGGCTCGCGGAGTCGGAATTCTCGACCGCCATCGCTCTGAACTCGAGCAACGTCGTGGCCTACCGCTTCTACGGAATGCTTCTGAGGATCCTCGGACGTTTCGACGAGGCCAAACAGGTGTACCGTCGCGCGATCCAACTGGACCCGGGGAACTTCGACCAGATGAGCCTCGCTCTGGTCGAGATCCAGAGCGGCAACATCGATGTGGGTCTTCGGATGGCCGAGGAGAGCGGAGGACACCATCATCACGATGCCCTGGGTCATCGGGCCCACCTGGGTCTCACGTACCTTCAGGCCGGACGCCGGGAAGACGCGACCCGAGCGGCCGACTCTCCCATGGAGGGAGCGAGCGAGGAGGATCGATTCGATACCGCGCTCCTGAAAGCGCTGCTCGGACGGCCCGATGACGCACGCCTCGTCGCCGCCGAAGTGGAGCGTGGAGCGACGAAGAGCTACACCTCTGCGGCCCACCTCGCGATGCTCTACTCGGCGATCGGCGAACGGGAGCGAGCGCTGGGCCTCCTCGAGCAGGACGACCGGGAAGGGGACGCAGTCCTGTGGCTCTATCACCAGGGAGTCTACTTCGACCCCATCCGGGAGGATCCGAGATTCGGGGCCCTGCTTGCGAAGTACCGCCTTCCGGTCACGGTGCACCCCGGGCGACAACGAACGACCCGCGCGTCGTGAGTTCGGTCCCTTCGGTCCGGTTAGGGTTGAGCAGAGCCACCGAAGCGTCCGCTCGCGACCGACCCCGAGCCTTCCCGTCCCCGTCGAGAGCGGGCAACCCCGGATCGCGTCCGAGAGAACGACCCGCTTCCCCTCGAGATCCCCATGGTCTCGGACGGGGGAGGACTCGACTCGGCCCGAGGAAAGGGAACGACGGCCCGATTCCCGGCCCACGGGGAGGGAAGATCGATCGGAGAAGCTGCGTGCTTTCGGGGGCGGATCACGGCAACGTCGGTGAGCCCGTGGGGGCCCCGCACCTCTCCCCCCTTCGCCCGCATGCCGCACAGTTCGATCGAGACACGATCGCCCGCCACTTTCCCGCGATCGACTCCCACCGCGCGGAATCCGAAGCGTTCGGGCTCCCGGGTGACGCCGGGTCGGGGTGGTCGCTGCGTGTCGGTCGCGCGAGAGTGCTGGGGGAGCCGGGCCATCGGGAGTTCCGACGCCGCGGGCTCGAAATGCCCTGTCGGGGACGTACGCTTTTGAGCCTCAACGATTCGGGCTTCCGAGGTCGAGGGTCATGGCGCCGAAAGAGACCACCAAGATCGTCATCCACTATGGCGGAGCCCGGGCTCCGTTCCACGCCGAAGTTCCGTCGGACGAGACGATCGGGACGGTGAAAGCCAAGGTCATGGAGACCTTTCGGCTGTTCGAAGGGGCGACCACCTTCTACGACCTGTATCTCGACCACCGGGTTCTGGCCGACCTCGAGGAGCCGGTAGGGCGAGTGGCCGGGGGCCGCACGAAGCTAGAGCTCCAGCTCATGAAGCAGTACCACGGGTGATCGCCCGAGCGATCCCTCTTCCCAGAGCCGGCCCGGTCGATCCGGGTCCGAGGCGGCAAGTCGGGACGAGCGCTGGATCGGCCAGTGCGCCCTGCCCGCGACGTGTCGGTGCAGGGCCCGGCGCGTCGCGTTCTACCCGTCGATGCCGAGAGCGGGCCGGGATCGGCACGACGTGGGCAACGCCGTGGAGGATGACCTCCTCGGAGGAACATTCGAGGTGGAGAGGGGTGGAGGGGGAGGGATGTACGCGCCACGGGCCCACACGCGGCTCTCCCTCCCGGGGCGCGCCCGAATCGATTCATCGCTAAGGTATCGGTGCAAGGTCTTACCGCGTCCGGTAGGCTCGGAGACGCCCCCGAGATCCGTCGGCTCCGTCCTTCCCTGTCGACCGTACGACGGGTGCGAGCGTCGAGGCATCCGCGGGCCGACGCGGTTCGCAGCGTGCTCGTCATACCCCTCGGGGGGATGGGCCATCGACCGACATGCCGCTCGGTGGGGTTTCGCGCTGGTATCTGGGCGCAGCGCTCGTCCACCTCGCCCTGGCCGGCTCGCTCGTTCTCCTGGACGGAGAGACCGCGGTCCTGACCGTCCGATGGGACGCGCTCGTGTGGTTGCTGCTGGTCGGGTTCGTCGGCTGCACGACCGCCGGTCTATCTCTCCACCTCTTCCCGGGGCTGGCCCGACGGCCCATGTCCCATGGTCCGGGGCCGGTGCTCGCCTTCGGCACCGCCGAGGCGAGCGTGGTCGTGGGGACCGTGGGATTCTATGCCGGTCGCTCTCCCCCGGGGCTTCCCGGAACCGCTACGATCGCGGGGCTGCTGCTCCTTGTGTCGGTCGGACTGGTCCTGTTCCTCTTCGTCTCCTCCCTGACCCACCCCCGGGTCGCGGGGCCGGGACCCGAGGTGCGGCCCGGGGACGCGGTCACCGTTCCGCTGTTCCTGACCTCGTGGGGAGCCGCAGTCGTGGCCGGAGCGCTGTTCGTCCTCTCGGGCTGGGCGGTCGGGCCCGGCCTGGGGTGGTGGCTGGCCGCGGTCCACCTCTTCGTGCTGGGACACGCTACCGTGCTCGTCGCTTCCGTGAGCCTCCGACTGGTCCCTCGGTCGGTGGATTCCGATGCACCGAGACCGGTCGCCGTCGGACTGGGGATCCTCGCGACCCTCGGAGGCGCGCTCGTCCCGGTCGGGATGCTCGTCCTCCCGAGTTCCGAGTCCCCCTTCCTCGCGCTTTGGGCCGTTCCGGAGGCCGGCTTCGCGGTGCTCTTTGCCGTCCTCCTCGTCCACCTGGGGGTTCGCGCCCGGACCCCTCATCCGCAGTTGGGGCTCCAGTTGTCGAGCGCCCTCCTGCTGCTCCTCGGGGGAGGGGTGGGCCTCTGGATGGTCTCGCAGTCGAACTACGACCTCGTGGTGGCCCACGCGCTCGTGAACGTCCTCGGCTTCATCGGGCTCATGATCCTGGTCATGTGGTTCGGTATGATCGCCCCGTTCCAGCGGATCTCGCACGCATGGACCCGTCGGATGCTGTGGATCCTGTCGGCGGCATGGCTCGCCGGGGTCGTGGCGCTCGCGGCGGCAGGCGCCGCCGTCCCGGTCGTTCCCGGCGATGCGTCGGCGATCGGAGGGGGTCTCCTTCTCGGGGTCGCCCTCGCGTGGGGGGTCGGTACGCTGCCGGTGCTCTTCCCCCGGATTCATCCCCTGCCGGGGATGACGGTCGAGCAGATCCGGGCGGTCCGGGAGCGATGGAGCCGACGATGACGGACGAGCACCGGCCCACAATCACCGACGTCTTGGGGAAGGACCACCGGGACTTGGACGCGCTGTGGGATCGTGTCGAAGCTACGCCGGCGACGGACCGCCCGAACCGTCAGCGGATCTTCGCCGCGTTCCGTTCCGGGCTCCTCGCGCACATCGCCGAGGAAGAGGAGCAACTCTTCCCCAGGTTCGACAAGACCGACCCCACCCTGCGGACCTTGGTCGACCGTCTCCTCGCGGAGCACCGGGAGATCCGGGAGGTCCTCGATCGGATCGACCGCGCGCTCCGGACGGGGGACGGTGCGATCGAGGAACTCGGTTTCGAGCTCGTGAACGCGCTCGGGGAGCACAACGCACGAGAGGAGAGCTTCGCCTACCCCTGGCTCGACGGCCGACTCTCCCCCGAGCAGGTCCGGGAGGTCCAGCGGCGCCTCGGCCCCCGCGACCGCTTCTGAGTTCGCGGGACCCCTCAGGGACTCCGTTCCCGACGGTGGAGGGGCCGATCCCCTCCCAAGGAACGGAACGACGCCTCCGGACCCCTCGGCACGACCAGAGCCTGCGCGACCCCGTAACAGCTCGTGGCGGCGATGAACGCGAGCGCCATCGAGAAGGAGTCGACGTTGCTCGAGAACCCCGAAAGCACGAACTCCATCCCGGCGGCCGAGGCCCAGAGGAGGGAGAGAAGGCCCAGCGACAGCATCCCTACGAGGAGCCGGCGGGCCCCCGACCGGGACGCGACCGCGACGAGGACCACCCCCAGGGCAAGGAGAACGACGGCCAGCACGTAGTGTCCGGTAAGCACGGGATCGCCGGTGGAGCCTACCGCGGTTCCCAGGTTGTCGGTCGGCGGGAAGGCACCGAACAGGTTCACCCACATCCCGAGAAGGAACTGGAGCGACAGAAGGATCACGAGCGCCCGCAGGAGCATCACGATCCGACGGTCATCGGGGTTCCTCGCGACGTCGGAAACGGGGACCGTCGCGGTCAACGAGGTTCCTCCCCAGGGCGGAGGGTCCCCACGGGGGGAAGAACCCGACGTACGTATCGATAGGCATCCACGAACTCCTTTGCCATCCGCTCCGCCGACGCGTGTTCGACCACCCACTCCCGACCCCGCTCCGAGAACGAGCGCGCGAGCGGCCCGTCCTCCAGGAGCGTCATGATCGCTCGGGCCACGCGCCCGGGATCGCGGGGATCCACGAGCGCTCCGACCGACGACCTCCGCGCGATCTCCGCCGGTCCTCCGAACTCGCTGACCACGGGCGCGACACCGCACGCCATCGCCTCCAGGAGCGCGACCGACGAAGTGTCCGAGAGGGACGGGATCACGAAGACCTGGCTCTGAGCGAGGAGCGCGGGTTTCTCTTCCTCAGGCACGGGTCCGATGAACCGCGCACGGGGGTACAGATCCGTCCCCGGGCCGAGGCGCTGCTCGAGGAACGGGCGGAGCGGGCCCTCGCCGGCGACCAGGGCGAACCACGGACGATCCCGGGCGAGCCGTTCAAGCGCCGATACGAACCGCGCCGCCCCCTTGTCCCGAGTGAGGCGACCCAGGAAGAGGACGATGGGTACACCGCCGATCCCGAGCCTTCTTCTCCAGTCGGGGGCCCCGATCCCCGGGCGGAACCGCTCGGTATCGATCCCGTTCGGCACGAGAAGCGGTTCCTGCCCGGGGGCCGCCGGAGCGCTCCCGAGAAGGTCCGCGCGCGAGGCCTCCGAGGGGGCGGTCGCGAGTTGACAGTGACGACAGAGGTCGATACTGAAACGTGCCCAGGCGCGGAAGAACGCTCGGGCGGGCGCGGTCCCCCCCGAGCCTCTCAGGAGGCCGGTGAGATCGGTGTGATACGTACCCACGCTCGGGACGTCCCACCGGCGCGCCGCGAACCACCCCGCGAGACCCACGAAGCCGGGAGTGTGGATGTGCACGACATCGAATCGGGCAGAGGAGAGAGGGACGAACCAGGGCGCGAAGGCAACTCGATATTGCGGGTAGGAGGGGGCGGGCACCGAGCGGAACCGCCGGATGCGGACCCCGTCCGGTCGGACCTCGGTGCGGGACAAGCCGGGGGAACGGACGGTGAAGACCGTGACGCGGTGTCCCGCCCGGACGAGCGCGTGGGCGAGGGTCGACGTGACCTTGGCCACGCCATCGTTCGTGGGCTCGAAACTGTCGGTGAAGAAGGCGATCCGCAACGAGTCGGGGGGAGTCGGGGACCGGTCCGTGTCTCCGCCTTGCCTGTCGGCCGATCGTGGGAGGACGCCCGATGGACCTTCCGTCCGAAGGTTAGCATTCGTGTCGGACGACATCGGCCACCCGAGCCGATTCCGGTTCAAAAAGAGAAGGAGCTCTCCGCCCTCGGACCGGGGGAGGTCCTTCCTCGGTGACCGACACGCTCTCGGTCGGATCGAGGACCTCCCGCGCACCGGGTCCCGGCGTCATGCGAGGACCGACACACCGGATCGGATGCTGGGACCGGCCGACGGATCGCTCGCGACCGAAACCGTTCGGACGAAGGTTGACTTGGAAGGGTGTCCTTGGCCCGTGGAAGGACCATGACCCGCGACTGCCGGTTCTGCATCTGCGTGCCGTGCTTCCCGTGGGAGGAAGGAGTGCACAACTTCCGTCACTCGGGGAACGAAGACGCCTGCACGTGCACCCGATGCACCCACGACCGTCCGCTCTACGCCGAGCGGGCTCCGGCGACAACACGGCCGTTGTCCGCTCCGGCCTGAGCATCGCGGACGACCGTCGAGCGGTCAACGATCGGTTACGGTCAGGCCCCGCGTTCCGCCCGAGCGTGCGCTTCCGCCCAACGCCCCGTCGGTCGATCGTCGGACGAACGGATAGACCGTCCCGAGAAGAGCCGCTCCGAACACTAGATACGAGACGGATGTCACGACGAGCAGGAGGTCCGGCAGCGCGCTTCCGGGAAGCGCGAGCGCCGACGCGAAGTATCCGATCAGTCCGACGTTCGCGAGGCCGAGGTGGAGGCGCGGCAGGAAGCTCGGGCGGACCCGGACCTTGAGATGGTTCGGGACGATGATCACGGCGACCCCGCTGATCATCAAACCGACCCATCCGAACAGCGCCACGACGTCCCGGACCTCCATGGCATTCCCCGGAAGGGCGGGGGAGCCCCCGTTGGCAGCTCCGACCAGCACGACCAGCTGCAGGAGACAGATCGCGAGCAGGTATCCCGTCCCGGCCAGGATCAGTCGGAGCCCGTCCTTCGACGGGACCGCGGTGACCGGTCCGAGATGGGGCGATCCTCCGGTCCGTTCCCCACTCATGCGAGGCTCGGAGCGACCGGGTCGCAGCAAGAGCAGGCGGCGGGACCCGGACCACCCGCGTCGGGAGAGACCGCCGGGTCGGGGACCGAGCGCGCTTCGCCGGTCCCCTTCTCCGACGCCATCGCCTTTGGGGCGTGGGTCGGACAGAAGAATTCGACGTCTACCGCGATCGCCGGCGAATCCCCGCGGGGCCGGGCCCGCGGCGGAGACGAGACCACCTTCCAACCGTCCGGCCCTCGGATCCCGAAGTGGCCGCCCTCCGCGGGGAAGGTCTCGGCCTCCGCCTTCCGGCCGCACCCGGGCTCCCGACACTTCACCACGAACCGCCCCGACGCCTTCCCGGGTCCACGGTGGAGGTAGTTCAGTACATGTCGTTCGAGGTCCCGAAGTTCGGCCCCGGTGCGGTCGAACCCTGCACGGACCCGGTCGGACGCATCGTCCGGCAATGTCGATTGCAGGCACGAGAGCGGATAGTCGTTCTCGTACTGGACCTCCTCGTACTCGTGCTGGGCGAACGCTTCGAGCTCTTTCGCGAGGCGCTTCCAACCGTCGTCCTCTCCCTGGGCGTACGCATCGAGCGCCTGCCGGGCCCGCGAAACCCGCTCGGAGAGTGCCGAACGATCCGCGTGCACAGCGTCCAGGTGATCGAAACAGGTCGGCATCGCGACCGGTCGGGCTTCCGGCTGGAGGTTCTCGTCGAAGCGTCGGGCGTGGATCCGGAGGTACTGCTCGTAAAGCCGCAGTCCCTCGGCGATCTCGCCCGGCGGAATGTCCGTCCCTCCGTCCAGGGCGATCGAGATCTCGCCCAGACGTTCGTCCAGCTTCTGGATCATCTCGTTCTCCCGCGCCAGCTCCTCCAGCGGGTCGCGGGCCTCGGACTCCGAATCGGTCATCGTACTGCCTCCTCCGTCCCTTCGAAGGTACCCAAGCCGCCGGTCACCCGTAAAACGAACGCCTAGCGCGTTCGGAGCGCATGCCTGTCTACCGGACCGGCGGAGGCTCGTGCGGCGCGGTTCGAAACGGATATGGCGTGCGGCGGGCTCGGGCGTCGATGACCCCCCGACTCCCCTCCGCCGGGCAGGAAGGGAAGCCCGTCCCCCCGCGAACGCCACCGAGCCGGAAGAGCGAGCCGATTGACATCTGCCGATTGCGCGTTCCTCTGCCCGAGTCGGCGTGGATCTCCCGGTTCTCCCGCCAGTTCCCCGAGGTCCGGATCGAGGTGCTGAGCCGGTTGGACGTAGACCGGGGACGGAGCCTCACGGAGATCGAGGTGCACGCATCGACCTCGGAGAGTTGGGCCGACGAGATCCGGGCGCTTCCTCGGGTGAGCTCGGTCGAGGAGCTGGAGGGATCTCCGGGCCGGGTGCACTTGAGGGTCGTCCATCGAACCTCGCAGTTCATTTCGATCTTTCGCGATCTCCGATTGATGCGTCGATTCCCCTTCACGATCCGGGGCGGCGATGCCTTCTGGGTGGTCGTCGCGCCGGAGTCCAAGCATCGGGCCCTCCTCGCGCGTCTACGGGCCGAAGTCCCCGCCGCGGTGATCGAATCGGTCCGACACCCGGAGGTGGGCGGGACCGGCGGTCCCCTGACAGCGCGACAGGCCGACCTGCTGCGCCGCGCGGTCGCCGCCGGCTACTTCGAGGTGCCCCGAAAGATCACCTTGACGACTCTCGCGAAGAACCTGGGGATGGCCGCGTCGAGCCTTTCGGAAGCGCTTGCCATCGTAGAGAAGAAGCTGGTCGAGCGCTGGCCCGTCGCGGATTAGGTCGCTCACCGTCCTCGCGGGATGAACCTGCCCCGTGCGCGGACGTCGGCGCACCGGTCCCGAAGGCGAGCGGAAGCTCTCGGACCGACCACGGCGACCACGATCCCAAAGTGGGATCCCACCCCGTTCTTCCGTATCGAGCGTTCGCGGACCTACGGGGAACGCGCTCTCGTCCCCGCCGGTCCTGAGTTCTCCTTCGAGGTGGGGATTCCACGGATGCCGCGGGGACGCACGTGCCGGTACCGGCGCCGGAACTTTCGTTTTCCGGAGCGATCGACCTTGCGGTCCCACTCCCGTTCCCGGACCGGTTCGGCCATGGACCCACCGCCCCTCAGTCGACCGAGATCGTCCCGGTCATGTAGCCCGGCACGCCCATGGGAGGGCCCTCGTACCCGTTCGATCCACAGGGCGCTTCGCAGAACCGCGGGAAGCTTCCGGCGTGAGGGAGGTCGATCGTGAACGTCACCGTGCTCGCTCCGGGGCTCAGGACGTTCAGTCCGAGCGAGGGTACGGTGAACGTGTGCGCGACGTTCGAATCACTGACCTGGCTCTCGGCGGTGCCGTTCACCCGTTCGAAGCCTCCAACGGTGCCTGCGACCCGGCAGGAGCATGCCGGCCAGCTCATCGGGGCATCTTGATCGACGATGGTGATAACGACCGGGCCGACCGGGACGGAGAAGTTGGCCGGGACGAACTGCGGCCAGCCGGTCGTCCCGTTCAGCGATACGGTCAAGTTGACCCGACTCGTCCGGGCCGCGCCGGCGGCCGGCGCACTCCCGGACGAAGAGAACCCCGGCACGGCGGTTACAACACTGATCGCGACGACGGCGGCGAGTGTCGCCACGAGATTGTAGAATCCTTGGTCCCGCATGGTGGATGCCTCGAACGAGCCAAGCCGAAGGATCCCGATACCGTCCCCACCGAACGGGTTCGGACCCACAAAAGAAGCCCCCCGTCGTCCCGGAAGAGGCCCCGGGCAGGGACGGGGCCGAGACGGTGACGAGCGGAAAGGGCTCCCGTGACTCTTATCCTCCGCCCGCATCGCGGCGAGGTCATGGCCCCGTTCGACCTCCCCGACCGCAGGTTCTGGATACCGACCGAGGCCGAGATCCGTAACGCCACGACCACCGACGAGTACTTCCGGAACACGCGCGGGGTGCTCGAACGGAACGGGATCGACGCCCGGGTCGTCATGGAGGTGTACACGACCGGGCTTCCCTACCTGGAGCCCTGGGGCGTCGTTGCCGGCACCTACGAGGTCGCGAAGTTGTTCGAGGGGCACCCGGTGAACCTCTGGGCGATGGACGAAGGACAGATCTTCCTGTCCGACCCCGGACGCGCGCTGTACGAACCGATCGTCCGGATCGAGGGCCGCTACCGCGACTTCGCCGAGTTCGAGACCGCCATGCTCGGCTTCCTGTCGTCCTTCTCCTCCGTCACCACCCGGGCCGCCCGCCTCCGCCTCGCGGCCGGAGACCGCCTGCTGATCAGCTTCGGGACTCGGCGGACCCATCCCGCACTGGCCGCCGCGATCGAGCGTGGGTGCTACGTGGGAGGTTTCGACGGGTTCTCGAACGTGACCGGGAGCGGGCTCCTCGGCGTACCGGCGTCGGGCACGATGCCGCATGCCCTCGTCCAGATCGTGGGCGACTCGGAGACCGCCTGGCGGCTCTTCGATTCAACGCTCGACCGAAAGATCCCCCGGATCGCCCTCGTCGACACTTTCTGTGACGAGAAGACCGAGGCGATCCGGGCCTGGGAGGTCCTGGGATCCGACCTCTGGGGGGTGCGTCTGGACACCCCCGCTTCGCGTCGGGGTGACTTCCGGAAGATCATCGAGGAGGTGCGCTGGGAGCTCGACATCCGCGGCGGGACGAAGGTACGGATCCTCGCTTCCGGGCGGATCGACGAGGCCGAGATCGTTCGGCTCAAGGATCTTGTCGATGGGTTCGGTGTGGGCACCGCGGTCGCGTATCCTCCCCTGATCGACTTCAGCGCGAAGATCGTGGAGGTTCGGGGGGACGGCGCGCGGACGTTCCGTGCGAAGCGGGGCGGGCTGGGCGGGTGCAAGGAGGTGTACCGCTTACGGGGAGGGCTCGCGGACGTGGTCCGTCTTGAAGGACGGCCGGTGCCGAAGCGAACGACCCGTCTCCTCCGGCCCCTCCTGAACGCGGGGAGGTTCGTCCGGCGCTACGAAGGGCTTCCATCGATACGGTCGCGGGTCCGCCGGGGCCTTCGGCGGATCGGCAAGGGGATTCCGTCTCTCCGAGGGCAGTGAACGGCGGTCCGGGCCGCCCCGGAGCGCGTCTCCCGCCCACCGGCCCCGGCGTCGAGATCGAGGGTCCGGCGGGGCCCCGCCGGAGAGCGACGCGGCGCCGAAACGTTTCGGCTCGCCCTTTACCCTCCCTTGGGAGCTGCGCCGTCGAGGCGACGCGACGCCCGAGGGCGAAGGTCGAGCGAAGTTCGGAACCATGGAGAACACCGTAGACGTGCGCGAGATCCGGCCTCCGGAACGCCATCCGCGAATCTTCGGATCGTTCGGGGACCTCGCTCCCGGCGACTCGTTCATCCTCGTGAACGACCACGATCCTAAACCGCTGTACTACCAGTTCCAGGCCGAGCTCACGGGCCAATTCTCCTGGGAGTATCTCGAGCAGGGGCCGAAGGTCTGGCGCGTGCGGATCGGAAAGTCCCTTCCGCCGACCGGGACCCCGCGCGGCGGGCCCGCCGCCCCCTGAGGTCGCGCGGAGGTCGGGGAGCATCCGAGGCGACCGGTACCCTTCGTTCTCGGCGGACCACCGTGCGCTCCCGGATACGCTTCGGGGTCATCGCACTCACGCTGGTCGCGCTCGCGCTCGGTCTCTGGGCCGCGCTTTGGCTGATCGGCTGGCCGATCGGGCTCTTGTCGCCGGCGCTGCCGGAGGCCCACGGCGTCCTGATGGTCAACGGGGTCCTCGCGAGCCTGATCGGCATCGAACGCGCGGTCGCGATGGAGCGAAGGGCGTTCTATCTGGCTCCGGCCCTGAGCGCCTTCGGAGCGATCTGGCTCGCGCTGTCGGGGGAACCCGGGATCGCCTTCGGAGCGGTCACCGTCGGCTCGATCGTTCTGGTCGGGATGTTCCTCGAGATCGCCCGCCGGCAGCCCGCGCTCCATACGGTCGTCTCGGTCGTCGGCGCCGGCTGCCTCGTGGGCGGGAACCTCCTCGGCGCGTCGGGACTCGATATCCCGTATCTCATCCCCTGGTGGGGATCGTTCCTTGTTCTCGTCATCGCTGCCGAGCGCCTCGAGCTGAGCCGGGTCCTGCGTCTGACCGCGCTCGATCGGGTCACGTTCGCGATCCCCGTCGCGCTCACCGTGGTGGGTTGTCTCCTCTCCGTGCCGTCGTTCGCGGTCGGCTTCGTGGTCGTGGCCTCGGGGTGGCTGCTCATCGGCGCGTGGCTGATCTTCCATGATATCGCCTACCGGAACCTCCCCCGGCCGGGCCTCCCCCGGTTCACGGCCGTCTGCCTCCTGGCCGGGTACGGCTGGCTCCTCGTCGGAGGAGGTCTCGTGTACGCGGCGGGCGGGACCCTGTCGGGGCTATCGTACGACGCGGCGCTGCACGCCGTGTTCCTCGGATTCGTCCTTTCCATGATCTTCGCCCATGCGCCGATCATCCTTCCGGCGGTGCTCGGCCGGTCGCTCCCGTTCCATCGGGTGCTCTACCTCCCTCTCGCGCTCCTGCACCTCTCGCTCGCGTTCCGCGTGTACGCCGACCTTGCCTCCCTCCCTGTCGTTCGCACCTGGGCCGGTCTGTTCAACGTCGTCGCGATCGTCGTCTATGGTCTCTTCCTTCCCGCGATCCTCGGCTACGAGCGTTCGTCGTTCCGCGGCGCGCTTTCCACCGACGCGTCGACGTTCTATCCGTAGCCCGCTCGAAAGTGGCGGGGGAGGGACCACCGGCCCGGGTCCAGTACTCCGCCATTTTGTGACGGAGAGCCCTACCTGAACTGACCCGCGCTCCGAGTGCCCCCGCCTTTCCAATGGAGACTGGGCTTCAAGCCCGGAACTCCGCGACGCGCGGGTGTGTTAGCCA
>JAKACD010000035.1 GCA_021821785.1 Thermoplasmata archaeon | reverse complement strand
TCGACATTGTTCTCTCAAAATGAAATCGTCCCATCCTCATTACATCCCCCCTCCGGGCGTCGCCGCCGATTCTCGCCTGCGGGGGGCCCCGGGAACGTCCATTCTCTCTCGAGGGACCGCTCCCAGCGGAGTCCGGTCGCAGGTCTCGAATCACCCCCGAGGGATCGAGGGGGGCTCCCCGTTCGATGGACCGGAGGTAGGTCTGCCTCGGAGACCGTCCCGACGGGCGAGGTGAAGCCGGACGAACGGGCGGAGTATGTAGCCCTTGGACCGTGAGGGCATGGGGGAGAGCGGGAACAACTGAGAACCAAGACGCCGATCTGCCCGCGGAACGGATCCTACGGGATACAATCCGAGGGGCCGGGTCCGTTCGAAGCCTTCCCGCTCTCCCTTCGTGGGTCGGGGGAGTGCGATGCGGCCGCTACATCCGTGCCCGATCTGCGGGCACGAGTCGGCCGAGGAGTGCCGCGGAGCGGCCGGGGCGCTGCCCGAGCGAGCGCGGGCGTTCTGTCCCCACTGTCGCGATCTCTGTCGCTCCGCGCTCGAGACCGGACCCCGACCCGAACCGCTCCGCGGCCGCTCGATATAGTGACCGTCGGCGCGGGCGCGAGCTGGACCGGGGTCTAGAGAGGAACGACCCCCGGGGGTACGTCGGGCCGCCTAAGAGGCCGCCGGCGGGGGGACCGTCGTGCGCAGGCCGAGAGCGATCGCTCCGCGGACTACGAGCGCGAAGAGGAGGAACAGCGGGAGGAGGGCAAGGTCGGATCCCGGCCAGGCGTACCCTAGCGCCTGTCCTCCCCAGAAGACGGCGAAGGAGAGCAGGAGGGCCGTCGCGCCGAGCTTGAGCCATGGGACCTTGATCTTGCGGATCCGCTCCTGGACGATCGCGGTCGCGATGACGAGCCCGAGCCCCGCGGTGAGCGCGCCTACGATCGCCGACGCGCCGTAGCCCGCGGCGGCGAGCGCGAGCAGGACGATCACGGCCTCCGTCGCCTCGACCATGCCCACCGAAAAACCGCCCGCGAACTGGACTGCCGCAGCGTTCCCGGCACCGTGGCTAAGCTTGGCCGGGGCGAGTCCCCGTGCGCGCCGATAGGTCCGCAGCGTGCTGCGGAAGAGGAACAGCCCAAAGCCAAGGAGGACGATCGCCGAGGCGCTGAGAAGGTAGTCCTGCGGAAGGGCGATCAGGAGCGCGCCGAATCCGAGCGCGAGGACCGCGACCGTGGCCGTCCCGCCGATGGCCCCCCACGCCCCGTGAGCGATCGTATGGTGCTCGGCGCTCAGGGCGAAGACGAGCGCCACCACCTCGGTCATCTCGAGGAGCGTAATCAGGAACGCCACGAGGACCGCGGGACCGTAGAGGGAGAACATGCGAGAGTACCTCGACGTCGCCGGGTCAAGGCCCGATGGCGCTCGTTCGGCGGTCCTCCCAAGACCCTAAGCGCATAACGTTCTCGGTGCGGATCCTCACGCGAGATCGAACGCCGCGACCCGGGAGTGGAGCACCCGTAGCCGCTCGCCGAGCGCGCCGACGAGGTCGTGCACCTGCGCGTTCAGGATGCGGCCGCGGAGCTCGATCGTGAGGCTCGGAACCCGCTCGCGGTGGAGACGGCGGACGGTCGCGTCGACCCGGTAGCTCTCGGTGCCGCTCAGACGGACCGAGAAGGCCCGGGCGTTGGCGATCTTCTTCCAGGCGTCGCTCTGGAGCGCTCGAATGAGATGGCCCACCGGCTCGGTCAGCCGATCGTGGGTCGGCTCGGGGAGCGGCAACCAGCCGCCGGGTTCGACCTCCCAGTGATCGACCCGCTGGAAGCCGTGGGCGGCGAGGGCATGCAGCATCCCGGTCGCCAGCTTGAGCAGGTTCCCCACCTCCACGACCTCCCGCTCGCGGAGCAGCGCCTCCATCTGGCGCAGGACCGGCACCCGGGGTTCCCGCACGACCTCGGGTTCGAGGTCCACCTCGATGCGGACATGGGAGAACGGGCGGGCACGACGCTTGCCGCGACTGGCGGCGTAGGTCGTGGGCCAGTCCAGGATCGAGGTCGGCCCCGTCAGGTCGGGGGCGGACGCCGCGAGCTTCGGCGGGCCCGTCTTCGGCATGCGTTCACCGAGCCGCTCCGGCTGAAATGATTTCCCCCGTCCCTTTTGGGGCCGACCGGCGAAGCATCCGCCGGGCCTCGCGAGGGTGCGTTCTCCTTCCCGTCCCCCTTTCGGCCTTGGTTTCCCACCGGGTACTTGTTCAGGCTCCTCGAGGCACTGACCTGCTGAGCGGGTGCCTTCCTCTCCCTCGCACGGCGCAAATCCGGCCTCGCTCGCTCCTTCGGAGCGAGGAGTCCGTGGCGGCCGTTCTATCGCCCGTGCGCCTGACCCCGGAGGAGGACGATCGGATCGTCGTCTCCAAGAAGGGACTCGTGGAACTGCAGCGTGGGGCCGAGGAACCGGCCCGGGAGAACGAACGGTTGCGGAGAGAGTGCCGAGCTCCGCCGACGCCCGCCGGTCCACGAGAACCCGAACGTCCCTCCGAGCGTGCGGAATCACTCTCCCGGCTGCCGTGCTGGGTCCCTCTCGTCCATCCTCGCACGAAGGTTCCGTCGGCGGCATGGCATCCCTCCACCGCGGCGAGAGGGACGTCTCTCAGGCCATCCTGGACCCGCCTCCCTCGGTGGTCGAGGTAGTGATCGACGGTCCTGACGACGCAGCCGTTGACGCGGCCTTTCTTGCGGAGGCGGAAGTAGGTGTGACGCCCTCGCCGGACGCGATAGAGGAGCACGCCGTAGTATCGTGGTCCCTAGATACTAGTCCTATCGCTTGAATCCACGTTGGCAATTGCAGGAGCGACGACTTCGACTGAGGTGACCCCTACGCGCTCTCGGCGGAGAATGGTGGCTCCCGCAACACCGGAATCCAAGCGGTCGTCTGGGGCCTGAGCGAGCAGCTGCGGGGCAACGAGGCCGCGATTATCCAGCGGCTTCGCGCCGCCCCGTGGATCCCCGCCGATGAGTCGTCGTATAGGATTGAGGGGGCGGAAGCGTTCGCCCGCCGGCTCAGCCTGCTGGGCACATGGAAGCTCCGCGGAGAGCACCCGGCGACGAAGCTCTACGCCGTGCGTGGTGGATGGGCCGCTCCATCAGGACCTGAACACGCACCCCGCCCGAAAGGAGTCCCGGTTGGTACGCAAAAGGAAACTATCCCCCCGTACCTGTACGGTCCGATGTCCGCGGGTTCCACGGCCCTTGTCGTCCTCGGTGTACTGCTCGTGATCGCTGGTGTCGCCTTCATCGCGCTCGATACTATCGGGCGCGGCGACTACTCCTCTGGCATCGATCCCAAGGATGCCGGGATCCTGGTCGTCGGCATCATCCTGGCCGCGATCGGTGGCGTGCTCGGTCGCCGTAAGCCGGCCCCGACCGCTCCCGCGGCCTGAACGGCCGAAGTGGGGGGCGGTGGGTACCGTTCCCGGCGGACCCGAAGGAACCGCCCCGCGTGGCGCCTGGGCCGGGAAGCGTTCTCCGCGTACGCTCGGCGATACGCGTGGCGATCGTGCCGCTCAGTGAGCGAAGTCGCCGGCCCCGAGGGCGGCGGCGCTGACCAGCCGCGCCGCTACGGAGGCGAGGTTGATCGCCTCGTTCGCGCCGGCCTTGCGCAGTTTCGCGAGGGCGGGATCCTGCCTCGCGAGGGCGACGATCCTGAGCTGGGGCTCGAGCCCCCGCGCGGTGATCACGGTGAGCAGGTTCTCGGCATCGGAGTCGCCGGCCGCGATCAAGGCCCGGGCGCGCGCGAGGCCGACGAGATTCATCACCTCCTCCGAGGAGGGGTCGCCGAGGTACGTGCGGTAGCCCGCCGTTCGGAGGACCTCCACGCGTGCGGAGTCGGTCGAGATGAGGAGCGACCGGACCCCCTGGCCGCGCAGCACGTCAGCGCAGGCGCGGGCCTCCTCGCTCGTCCCGCAGATGATCACGTGGTCGCGCAGATCTTCCATTTGGGACCGTTCGAGGTGGGCGGTCAGCGAGAGGAGCCGCCGCTCCAGGAACGGCACGAAAAGCACGACGACCGCCGTTAAGAATGTTCCCACGCCGAACAGGATGAGGAGGACCGTGAACAGGCGGGCCGAGCCGGTGATCGGAGTATAGTTCGAGCCGTTCGTGGAGATCGTCGCGACCGTGAAGTAGAGCGAATCCGACCAGCCCCCGATCGCGGGACGGAACCCGTTGGCGAGGAGCCGGGAGCCCGTCATCCCGAACAATAGGGTCAGGAGCGCCGAGACCAGGATCAGGAGCTGGGTCGCCTCGGGTCCGCTCCCCGAGCCGCGGTAGAATCCGACCCGGTAGGGGTAGATGAACGCCACCACGAGCGCCGAGAGCCCGGCGGCGACGAGGGAGAACACATTCGGGCTCAGGACGGCGATCGAGATCGCGAGGGCCGGGGCGATGAGCGAGAAGAGCCAGGCGGTCGGGCTGCGGTCCCGGATCCGCACTGCGATCGCCAGGAGAAGCAACCCCGCGATCGCGTCGAACGGGGGGTCGTAGCCGGCGAGCGTATCGAGGTAGATCGGGGGCTCGGCGAACCGCCCCGACAAGTAGGCGAGCACCAGCATCGCCGCGCCCGCGACCGCGGTGAGCCCCCCGATCAGCGCCGGCCGGTAGGCGAGCGGGGTGGCTCGCCCGCCCCACGACAGGGGCGTAGGGGTGGGGGGGATCGCGCGGCCCCCTGCGGTGGACATCGGGGGGCCCTACGCCGCCCCTACCCAAAAGCCCGCGGAGGGCGTGCCGGGTCACCCCGCCCGGAACGACCGGCGGCTCTCCGCGCCTTCGGCGGGGCGTGGCGGGTGCACCGGCCCTCCCGCGCGGCCCAGAGACGTACGGAGGCGGGTTCCTTGCCGCGACGACGAGCCCGCCGACGCCGTCGCGCCTCGGCCACGTCGTTTCGCCCGATCCCTTCGGGTACTCGGACGAGGAGGCGCCAGCGCATGGGACGGTGCGCCGGGAGCGGCCAGCGGGATCCTTCCGCGGGCTGATAGATCCCCTCGAGCATCGGAACACGGAGGTCGTGGCCCCGCTGCCGCTCAAGGAACTTGAGGGCGTAGGCAGTCCCGTACAGTGCTCGGAGGTCCTCCTGGAACTCGCGGCCCCCTGGCCGGCCCTTCCCGGTCACCGTAAGGTACTGCGCATTCCGGAGATTCACGAGGAGGGGCCGTCGGGTCGGACGATACTCCCTAGCATGCGTCCGAACCAGGTCGAGCGGGCGGCGAGAGCGTACGCGGGCCGGCATCTCCGACTACCGGGCGGCCCATCGGAGGTCGATGGCGTACGCGTTCGCTCGAGGCGGGTTGACGACGGCGTTCCCCGGGGCCGGTGCGCGGAGGTCGGGGTCGCCTACATCCCCGCGTACACGGGGTAGGCGGGCGTCCACTGGGTCGCGACGACCCGTTGCCGGAGTTCCTCGGGGCTCGTCAGCGGAGCGTGGCCGGTCCGTTGGGCCTCGAGCCCCACTGCGACCGCGATCTCGACCGCGACGCGCCTCAGGTCGGAGATCAAGGGCAGGAGGGGGCCGTTCGGGTCGCGGACCGTCGGGGACTCTTCGGCAAGGGTGCGGGCCGCGGTGAGGAACATCCCGTCGGTGACGCGGCGGGCCCGTCCTGCGATGACCCCGAGGCCGAGCGCCGGGAACACGTAGACGTTGTTGCACTGGGCGATCGGGACCTCGCGGCCCCGGAACGGGACCGGAGCGTACGGGGACCCCGTCGCGATCACCGCCCGACCGTCGCTCCACTCAAGGAGGTCGTCCGGAGCCGCTTCCGACTTTGTGGTGGGGTTGGAGAGCGGGAAGATCACCGGCCGCTCGACGTGACGAGCCATCTCCCGGACCAGCGGTTCGTCGAACGCCCCTGGGACCGTGGAGAGACCGATCAGCAGGGTAGGGCGCACGCCCTCGACGGTCTCCGCGAGGGTGACGCGGTGCCGGTCGCTCCTCGCGAACGGGGCCACGGACTCCCACGGGTGGGCGTACGTCCGTTGCTCTTCCCGGAGGTCCGAGCGGTCCGCGTGGACCACCCCGCCCCGGTTCACCAGCCAGAACCGCTCCCGCGCGACGCTCTCGTCGAGCCCGTCCTGGACCATCGCCGAGCGGAGCGTGTCCGCCACGCCGACCCCGGCCGCGCCGGCCCCGAAGATCACTACGCGTTGCTCCGTGAGGGGCACGCCGGTCACCTGGAGCGCCGAGAGGACCGTGCCGAGCACGACCGCACCCGTCCCCTGGATGTCGTCGTTGAAAGTGAGCAGCCGATCCCGGTACGCGTCGAGGATCGGGCGGGCGTGGGCGATCCCGAAGTCCTCCCACTGGAGCAGCGTTCCCGGCAGCTCCTCCCGCACCGCGCGGACGAACTGCTCAATGAACTCGTCGTAGTCTTGGCCGCGGACCCGTTCGTGGCGCCAGCCGAGGTACTCGGGGTCTCGGAGCCGCGCCTCGTTGTCCGTGCCCACATCGAGAACGATGGGAAGCGTCCGGTCGGGCCGGATCCCTCCGATCAGGGTGTAGAGGGAGAGCTTGCCGATCGGGATCCCGAGCCCACCGACACCCTGGTCGCCGATGCCGAGGATCCGTTCTCCGTCGGTCACGACGATCACGTCGACCTCGGGGTGGGGGCGGTGGGTGAGGAGCTGACGGATCGAGTCGCGGAGCGGGTAGGGGATGAACAGGCCCCGAGGGCGCCGGTAGATGTGGCAGAACTCCTGACAGCCCTGGGCGACCACCGGCGTGTAGACGACCGGGGTCATCTCCTCCATGTGGTCGAGCAGGAGGCGGTAGAACAGGACCTCGTTCGTGTCCTGCAGCGCCCGGAGATAGATGTGGCGCTCGAGGTCCTCGGTCTTGCGGCGGTACGCCTCGTAGGCCCGCACGACCTGCTGGTCGAGGGTCTCGACCTGGGGAGGGAGGAGCCCGTGGAGGCCGAGCGCGGTGCGTTCGCCGTCCGTGAACGCGGTCCCCTTGTTCAAGCAGGGCGAGTCGAGGAGGTCCATTCCCCGCTCCCGCGGCGGGGGGGAAACAGTCTCGGACGGAAACGAGACGACGGAACGTACGGCGCTCGAGGACGTCGCGGACACGGGAAGAAAATCGCCGTCGGGAAGAGATGTACCCACGGTGAAGGCAGGTTGACGGGAGATCGACCGAACGAGGGCGACCCGGCGGGGAGCCCACGACGAGGGGACCGAACGCGGGTTCCGAGGATAGTATATAATTGAAGGTCTAGCTATTCATTTAACTCAGTTTCTACATGTGTCGATGACCGAGTACGAGTGGGACGCGCCGCGAGTTCCCCGAGCTCGCCTTCCGAGATCGCCGGACTCTCTGCGCCCCGAGACCAGTCCCGTGGCGGAGTACGTGGCCCTCGAGTTCCCCCGGGAGAGCGTCACCTGGCTCCTCGCCCCCCGTTCTCGCGGAGATGCCGCGATCCGCCGCCTTTGACGGTGGCCCGGGGCCGGGTCGCCGGCCCCCTCGCTCGGGAGGAACGGATCCGGCCGGTCCCGTAGCGCCCCCCCGAACGGGTATATCGCGTACCCGCGTGGGGACCGAGTGTCCGCGACCCCGACCCGACTGCGGCTCGAGGACTACGGACTGATCGGGAACCTCCACACGGCCGCCCTCGTCTCCCGATCGGGGTCGATCGACTGGACCTGTCTACCCCGGTTCTCTTCCCCGAGCGTCTTTGCCCGGGTCCTCGACCCGGACCGGGGCGGATACCTCTCGGTGGCTCCCCGAGAGCGATACCGGTCTCGACAACTGTATCGGCCGAACAGCGGCATCCTCGTGACGGAATTCGCGCTGTCGCGCCGCCGTACGCTCCGGGTAGAGGACCTGATGCCGATCGAGTCCGGCGAGGGATCCGAACCGTCGCCGACGATCCTTCGGCGAGTCTCGGTGAGCGGAGGCAGTACCCCGGTCGAGGTCATCTTCGCGCCGCGCTTCGATTACGGCCGAGCCTCCCTGGAGCTCGACCGCGAGACCGAGGGGGTTCGGGCCCGCGCCGGCCGCGACGAGCTCCACCTAAGCCTCGCGGGACCCGTGGCGATCGACGACGGGACCGCGCGGGCAGAGCGGCGGGTTTCCCCCGGCCGCCCACTCGAGATCGAGCTCACCTGGGGACGGCGCCGCGGAACCCGCGAGACGTTCCGCCGTCGCTTCGACCGCACCGACCGATACTGGAAGGAGTGGGTCCACCTCGACGACGCCCCGTTCCATCGAGCGACCCGGGCCGACCGCCCGTACGTGGTCCGCTCCGAGATCACCCTCAAGCTCCTCTCGCCTGCCGACACCGGGGCGTTCGTGGCCGCGCCGACCACGAGCTTCCCCGAGTGGCCCGGCGGGACGCGCAACTGGGACTACCGGTTCGTGTGGATCCGGGATGCGGCGTTCACCGGCGAAACCCTCTTCCGACTCGGGCATCCCGCGGAAGCGCTCGGGTTCCTGCGCTGGGCCCTCCTCCGAGTGCGCGAGGCGCCCTCGCATCGGCTGCGGGTCGTCTACGGCGCGCACGGGGAGGAGGACCTGACCGAGAAGGAGCTGCCCCATCTGCGGGGAATGTGGAATTCGCGCCCGGTGCGGATCGGCAACGGGGCGGCCGAGCAGTTCCAGCTCGACATTTACGGCGAGCTCCTGGACGCGGCGCTCCTGCTTCGGCGCTATGACCCCCAGTTCCTGGCCCGGCATTGGTCGGAGATCGCGGAACTGGCCGACGTCGCGGTCGCGCTCTGGCGGGAGCCGGATCGCGGGATCTGGGAGGTGCGCGGTCCGCCGCAGCACTATGTCCACTCGAAGCTGATGGCTTGGGTCGCGCTCGACCGTGCGGCCCGCCTGGGCGCCCTTTTGGACGAACACCCCCGACCGGCCCGGTGGGCCGAGGAGGCGGAGCGTCTACGCTCCTGGCTGCTGACCCGAGGCTACGACGAGGAACGGCGGAGCTTCCGGCAGGCCGAAGGATCCTCCGAGACCGACGCCTCGAACCTCCGGATACCGCTGGTCGGGTTCCTCCCGTTCGACGATCCCCGGGTCCAGGGCACCCTCGACCGGATCCAACGGGAACTGAGCCGCGGCCCCTTCGTCTACCGGTACCGCGCCGGCGACGGGCTGCCCGGCGAAGAGGGCGCGTTCCTCGCGGTGTCGTTCTGGATGGTCGAGTGCCTGGCTCGGAGCGGGCGCGAGGCGGAGGCCCGCCGCGCCTGGCGGCAGCTCCTCCGTTCCGGTACTCCGCTCGGCCTCTTCTCCGAGGAGTACGACCCCCTGAGCCACCGGCGCCTCGGGAACTTCCCGCAGGCGCTGACCCATATCGCCCTCCTGCGGGCCGCCTCGGCCCTCGCGGAGGACGCCAGCCCGCACCGGTGAGTGCGTGCATCTCCCGGTCGCGGCGAGATGGCCCGGATTCCGGGCCGGGTTCTCCCTTTCCGAAATCACGAAGAGCCCCGTAGGGGTCCGGGTTCCATGACCGAACTCGAGAACCCTCGCGAGAACACCTGCTTCGGTTGCGGCCCCGAGCACCCACGGGGGCTGCGCCTGTCGTTCGAGCAAGTGACGGCGGACGACGGGGTGAAGGAGGTCCGCACCCGCTTTTCGCCGAGGGCGGAGGAGACCGGCTGGCCGACGCTCTTCCACCACGGCCTTCATTTCACTGTCCTCTACGAAGCCTCGTACTGGACCGCGCTCACCCTGGGGGGTCGGCTCTGGACCAGTTTCGGCCCGCATCAGTACACATTTGATCGTCTCCCCCGGGTCGGCTCGGCGTACGAGGCCCGCGGGCGCATCGTTCGGTCGGGACCGGAGGAGCTCACCATCGTCGCGACGACCGCGTCGACGGCGGGAAAGCCGTGCGGACGACTCGAAACGACCTGGCGCCCGGCCCGCCGCGAGGTCCTCGCGCGCGCCGGCATTGGGCTACCGGAGTATCTCGCTCAGGAGCTCTCTCCCTAACCGGAAATGGCCCGGCGCGCGTTTATGCCGCCGCGAAGTTCCCCCGGTTCGATGCCGGCCGACGAAGACTTCGTGGAACGGAGAGCACGCTACCGGGTCCTCACCGCCGGATACGTGGGGGACCGGGTCGCCTCGACGGTCTCCTACGTGGAAGACGGGCCGGTCCGGGCGATCATCGATCCGGGGATGGTGCGCGACCGATCTCGTATCCTCCGCCCGCTCGCGCGGCTCGGCGTGCGCCCTGCCGACATCACGGACATTGTCCTCTCCCACCACCACCCGGACCACACGCTCCATTGCGCGCTCTTCCCCCGCGCGCGGGTCCACGACCACTGGGCGATCTACGCCCAGGACGTCTGGACCAGCCGACCGGCCGAGGGCTTCTCCCTCTCCCCGTCGATCCGTCTCATGGAGACCCCCGCTCATACCGCCCAGGACATCACGACCCTCGTAGGGACGCCCCGCGACGTGGTGGCGTTCACCCATCTCTGGTGGAACTCCGAAGGACCGACCCCCGATCCCCTCGCCAGCCATCCCCGGTCCCTTCGCCCGCAGCGGGCGCGGGTCCTGTCGATCGCAACGCGGATCGTTCCGGGACATGGAGCGCCGTTCGTGCCCCCCCGGGGCCGTTCCTCGAGGTAGACGACCCGTGCGCCGGAGCCACGTCCCGCGTCGCACGCCCCGCGCTGGCGACGCCCCTCGCGAAACAGGGGCCGGGTCAAAGGGGCTTTACCGTTCCGTTAAAAGCCCCCCTCTGAACGGGTTCGGTGCATGGCGGAGACTGACGGAGCGGTTCGGGAAGACGGTCCCGACGTGCCCGGGACGTCGGTCTACGTCTGGGGTGCCGACCGGAACTCGGTGAACCGGGCGGCCCAAGAGCTCGTCCGCCGCCTGGGACCCAGGCATATTTGGCTCGAAGCGGGCGACCCCGCTAACGAAGGTGCCCGCTCGCGGCGCTCGGCGAGCGGGGGCCAGACCCTCGCGCCGCGGGAACTCGTTCCCTTGTCCTCGATCTCGGACTCGGACTCGGAGCTCCGGTCGTCCCTGCGGGCCGGGGACGGTCGCGCCGTGGCCGCGGAGGAGCGCCAGTTCCGGGCGCTACCGGAAGCGGTCCGGGCCGCCACCGTCGAGCTCCGTGGGCGCCCCGGTCCTCGCGTCCTGGTGATCGCGAACGCCGACCGGCTTTCTCCGTTCGACCCGGATCGACGGGGACTCTACGGGGCGCTCGTCGACTACTTCGCGGGCCTGGGCATCACCCTCATTGTCACGGTGACCGGTCACCCGCTCCCGGACCGGTCGCAGTTCGAGTACTCGGTGACCCCGGTCGCATCGCTCCCCGAGCGGTATCGGTCCGGGATCGCCGTCTGCCAGTGGGGCGACTGCGAGGACTGCCTGATCAAGCTCCACTTCCCCGACCGGGAGCTGGCGTGCCTCGGAGAGATCTCCGCGGCCGGTCCGCGTGCCTCGCCCGAGGAAAAGTGGAAATCGGGCGTCGCGGCGCACTGAACGCTCAAGCGACGTTGCCTCGGCGAGGACGCTTCGCGACGATCGGGGGCCCGAATGCTCGCCGCGCGGGCCGCGCTACGAGGGGGTACCGCAGGAGAGCTCCCACGCCGGGCGCATCGGGACGCCCGAGAGGGCGCCGGCCCGCACCGCCGGGTCGCGGTAGGTGCGGACGGCCGCCGCGATGGCGGCGGAGCCCCACGTACGCGCCCGCTCGAGTTCCTCGCTCGAGACGGAGTGCCCGTGCAGCTCGTCCGAGAAGAAGCTCTGCGGGGTCAGGACGAGACGCCCGCCGCGGTGCTCGATGGCGCGGCGGAGGCGACGTATCCCGGACCCGGCGATGACGGGGGCGGGGTCGGCGCGGGAGTCGAACACCGCCCAGACCACGTTGTACATCGTCCGGTCCGGCAGGCCGTCGAGGAACCGCCGGATCTGGCGGTCGAGCTCCGAGCCCCCCGACGGGCAGCCGAGGAAGACCAGCCCCGGGCCGCGGATCTCCGCCGGAGTGACCGCGCTCACGGGTCGCGCCCCGTACTCGTTCGACCACTCAACGGAGCTGGCGATCGCTCGGGCGATCCGTTCGGTGCTTTCGGACCGCGACCCATACAGAACGTAGACCCACACGGCTGCGCCCTCTACGAAGGCCGGTTTCGCGTTATAATAGGCGCAAGTAAAGCCGGGTTGACCGTGCGGGCCGGCGAAGGCCCGCTAGGTGGCGGCCGTGGATCGCTCGAGGAACTTCCGTCCCTCGCCGAGGAGGGCCGCGTACCGGGCCGACTCCCCGCTCTCGACCGCCCGCGCCAGATCGACCAACGCGCCCTGAAGACGCCGGAGCAGATCGGCCGAATCCGGGTTCAGGGTCTGGATGTCTCCCACGAGCTCCGGGTTCTCCCGCGCCACGAGCTCCGAGACCTCCAGCAGCCGCCGGAACGACGTCGTCGCACCTCGGCCGAGCTCGGACGGAGAGTGGGTCCCGTGCTGGAGGGTGCGCGCGAACAGAAGGCTCACCAGGTGCGGCAGGCCGAGGACGTCCGACATGAGCGCATCGTGGGTCTCGAGCGGAAGCCGGGTGATCCGAAGGGCGGTGGGGGTGAAGATCGCCTCGACCCGGTCGGCGGCCCCTCGGTCGCCGCAGTCGAGGACGATCAGGTTCCGCCCGAACAAGCTCCGCGTCCCCGGGCCGAAGAGCGGGTGGGCGCTCGCGATCGAGAGTCCCGCGCGCACCCCGGCGTGGATCGCGGGTACCACCGGCGCCTTGACCGAGAGGATGTCGAAGATGGTCGCCCGGCTCCCGACCTCCCGCAGCTCCTGGTAGACCCCGGCGGCGACCCGCATCGGGGTGGCGATGACGATGAGGTCGGCGCCGTCCACGGCCTCCCGAAGCTTCGCACGCACCCGGAACGGGAAAGATTCGGCGGGGGGGCGCGGGTCGACGATCGTCACGGAGTGACCGGCGGCCCGGAAGAACTCGCTCATCCAGTATCCCATCTGACCGAGCCCCCCGACGACGACCACATCCGAGCGCTCCGTCGGTCTCGGCGGCGAGCCCGGGAGCGACTCCTGGGCGATCGTCGCCTCCTCGATCATCCAGCGGACGAGTCCCTCGGCTCGCTCGGCCGAAACGCGGGCCCGATCGAGGCGAGCGATCCAGCGATCGACGACCTCCCGCTCTACCGAGTAGTCTCTCAGCGGCAGTCCCTCGGCGCGCTTGCGGCGTCCGATCTCCCGGGCGACCTCCAATCGATCGGCGACCGCGTCGAGGAGTCGTTGGTCGGTCTCCGCGATGCGGCGTCGCAGGATCTCGAGCGATGGGTCGGACACGGTCGAACAGACTGGGACCGGTATATCTACGGCGTAGCCCCGGCGGGAGCGCGGCGTGCAGTAGGGCCGCGGACGTTTCGACCCCGGGGCTTCCCGAGGTGCGCGACCTCGTCGACCCGTAGAGGGAACGAGCCGCTTCGATCGCTCCGCCCTACGGAGCGGGAGTCGGTCCTACGCCGGCTGCGCGTCTTCCTTCCAGGGGCTGGACCTGTCGGAGGCCGTCACGGCGGGCGCGGACTTCCGGGGCTCGGCGAGCCAGGGCAGGGACGCCACGGCCTCGTCGAGGACATCGCTCCGCCC
>JAKACD010000034.1 GCA_021821785.1 Thermoplasmata archaeon | reverse complement strand
CGGGGTGCCAATCCAACTCGAGTCTCGCTGCCGCGAGCCCATGTTGGCCCACGGTGCCTCCCAACGGCGGTCGGCGGACCTCCGCGCTCACTCCGTGTCGATGGGCGGGCACATCACGGGATCCAGTGTTCTGTGGCCCGGGCCCTCCGCGGGCCGATCGAGAGGGAATTCGAGGCCGTTCGCCGGAGGACGGCGTCTCGAAGCTCCGCCGCGAGACGGGAATGCTTACGATGATGCGAGGGTTTCCGGCCGGAGCACGTAGCGGTGCGCGAAGGTGGAGAACCGATGGATCTGCAGACAGTCGAGGTAACGTTGACCCGAACGGAGGGCTATCGATTCGAGGCGGATTGGGGGCTCGACGGGGCTCCGCGAGGGACGCTGGACGAGGCGCCACCGCTTGGAACCGGTGCCGGGCCTAATCCCTCCCGCCTGGTCGCCACGGCGGTCGCACACTGCCTCTCTTCGAGCCTCCTATTCTGCCTGGCGAAGTCGCACGCCTCGGCCGATTCGGTGCGCGCGGTGGCGCGGGCGGAAATCCAGCGAAACGAACGAGGGCGCTGGCGGCTGAGCCGCATCCGGGTGGAGCTGGATCCCGGCGTTCCCGCGGCCGACTCGCAGCAGCTCGAACGTTGTAAGGGTCTCTTCGAGGATTTCTGCATCGTCACCGAGAGCATTCGTCATGGGATCCCGGTCGAGGTGAGCTGGAAAGACGAGACCGCTCGACCGATTGCGTAGGCGGGTTTCGACGTCCCCTCGTGATCCTAGGTCCCGAGGCCCATAGAGGGACCTGCGGACGAACATACCGCTCTCGATGGGATGGGCGGCGCGCACCCGGAAATGGGCCTCCTTTCCTACTTGGGGTGATCTCTCCCGAGGACCATCCGGCCTCCGGCTCGCTAAGCCCCCCATCCGAACCACAAGAGACCTCTACGACATCGCAACATCTCGAGTCCGACAGTTGGGCCCAATTCGGGCTCGCCCATGACCCGGACTCTCCCACCGGGGTCGCCTTCACCGCGCTCCAGAATGCCACGATGCGGCGCTCTGTGGAGCGCGCAACGAGGAGCCGACCACCGGGTGTCAGGCTCGGCGCGCGTCTGGCTCGCTCCCGCTCCGAACCCTGGACCGCGGGCGGCGCGCGGCGCCACGGGGCAACGCCCCGGCGCGACCCATATAGGCCGCCGTCCTGTCCCCCCGCGTGCCGCTCTCCGGAGCGTCGCGGTGGTTCCTGTCCGCCGCGATCGCGCACCTCGCCGCCGCGGGGATTCTCCTCCTATTCGAGCCCGAGACCCTCGCCCTGACGCTGCGCTGGGATCTGTGGCTGTGGCTCGTGCTGATCGGGTTCGTGCAGTGCTCGACGCTGGGGTTTTCGCTCCACCTCTTTCCCGCGGTCTCCCACCGGCTCCGGGCGAAGGGACCGGCCGAGGGTGTCGCCTTCCTGCTCGCGGAGTCGGGCGTCGTGTTCGGTGTCTTCGCGCTCTCGCCGCTCGCGAGCGGCTTCGGGAGCGAGTTCTCCCTCGCCGCGCTCTGCGACCTCGCCGCGATCGGACTCGTGCTCTCCCTCTTCGTCCGTGCGGTCCTCGCGCCGCGGTTGCGCACGCCCGGTCCCGAAGTCCGGCCGGGGGACTCCGTGACGGTCCCGCTCTTCCTCGTGGCCTGGAGCGCCGCCCTTGTCGCCGCCGCCCTGTTCGTCCTGTCCGGCCTATCGGAGGGTCCCGGGTTCGGTTGGTGGCTCGCTGCCGTGCACCTCTTTGTCCTGGGTCATGCCACGGTGCTCATCGCCGCCGTGAGCCTGCGCCTCACCCCCCGCTCGCTCGATGCGGACCCGCCGAAGTTGCCCGTCGCCCTGCTCGCGGGTCTCGGCACGGTCGGGGCCGCCCTCGTGCCGACCGGCATGCTGGTGCTGACCCCGTCCGAGCCGATGGCCCTCGCCCTCTTCGCGGCGCCCGAGGCGGCTTTCGCGGTCCTGTTCGTCGGTCTCCTCGCCCACCTTGGCGTGCGGACCCGCCGCCCGCGGCGGCAGCTCGGCCTTCACCTCGCCGGGGTCGTGTGCCTCCTCGCGGGAGGTGGCCTCGGCCTGTGGATGGTCTCCGCAGCGGATTTCGGGCCGGTCGAGACCCATGCCCTCGTGAACGTATTCGGGTTCGTCGGCCTCACGATCGTGATCATGTGGTTCGGGATGATCGCCCCGTTCCAGCGGATCTCGCACGCGTGGACCCGCCGGATGCTGTGGGGACTCTCGGCCGGATGGCTCGCCGCGGTCGGGGTCCTCGCGAGCGCCGAGGCCGCGGGTCCGGGCGCGCAGGGGATCGCAATCGGGGTCGGAGGGGCCCTCCTCCTCGCCGTCGCCCTAGGGTGGGGGGCGGGCACGATCCCGGTGCTCTTCCCGAAGCTCAACCCCCTCCCCGGAGTGACCGGGGAAGAGCTCCGGGCGATCCGCGACCGGTGGCCCCGACGATGACGGAGGATCCGCCCCGCCTCTCGAGGATCATGGGCCGGGACCACCGGGACCTCGACGAGCTGTGGGCGCGCGTCGTGGCGACGCCCGCAACGGACCGCGAGGGCCGGCGGCCACGCTTCGCCGCGTTTCGTACCGGGCTGCTCGCCCATATCGCCGAGGAGGAGGAACACCTGTTCCCGGTCCTCGACGAGACCGATCCCGCCCTCCGGAAGCTCGCCGCCCGCCTCCTCGACGAGCACCGGGAGATCCGGGGAATCCTGGACCAGATCGACCGCGCATTCTCGTCCGGATCCGGAGAGATCGAGGCGCTCGGCCTCGAACTCGTCAACGTCCTCGGCGAGCACAACGCCCGGGAGGAAGGCTTCGTCTACCCCTGGCTCGACGGCCATCTGTCGGCCGACCAGGTTCGGGACGTGCAGCGGCGCCTCGATCGGGGCGAGCGTGAGTAAGACGACGCGGTCCGCCCCGGCCTCCCGCTCGCTGGTGGGGGAGGAGCCCCGTCTGCTCGAAAGCACCCGGCCCCGCGCCACCCCATAGAAGATCGTGGCCAGGCTGAAGGCGAGCGCCATCGAGGCCGAGTCCGCATTGTTGAAGAACTCCGAGAGGACGAACTCCGTTCCCGCGACGGAGGTCCCCGGGACGGCGAGAAGACCCAGGGTCCGCACCCCTTGGGGACCCGCCCCCGCTCTCCCGCGCCCCGCGACGACGACCCGGGCGATCGCGAGGACGGTCGGTGCGACAACCACCGGGATGTGGCCGGTCAGCGCGGGGTCCCGGGGGGAGCGGACTGCACGCGCGGAGGTGTCGGCCGAAGGGACGAGACCGAACGGAGGCACCCCGACCCCGATGAGAAACTGGATCGAGCGTAGCCCTCCGGTCCCTGCGGGGGAAGGAGAAGGCGCCGGGCCGGGGAGGGGAGCGGGTCGCCCCGGCTTTTCCCGGTCGCGGTCATTGGGACCCGACCCTCGGATGCCGTCGTGCGCCGGTTGACGGGCCGTCACCGGCCGCGGGACGCCGGCGCCCGTCTCCGTTCCCGAACCCGTCGTCGCCCCTCCCCGTAGGAGCCGCCCGCACGGACCGGTAGCAGTCGAGATACTCCCGGGCGATCGCCTCCGACGAGGCGTGGTTCATGACCCACTCTCGACCTCCGCTCGAGAACGATCGCGCGAGCCGCGCATCCTCCAAGAGCCGGGCGATGGCCGATGCCAGATCATCGGGGTCGCGGGGGTCCACGATCACACCGATCGAAGCGCTGCGCGCGATCTCGGCCGGGCCGCCGAACGCGCTGACCACGGAGGGCACTCCGGACGCCATCGCTTCGAGGAGCGCGACCGAGGAGGTATCCGACAGCGATGGGATGACGAATACCTGGCTCTGGGCGAGGAGCGACGGCTTCTCTTCTTCGAGCACGGGTCCGAGGAACCGAACGCGGTCGCCTCCCACCGCGCCCGAGCGAAGGCGCCGCTCCAGGGAAGGGCGCAGCGGCCCCTCCCCTGCCAGCAGGGCCAGCCACGGGCGCCGACGGGCGAGGCGCTCGATGGCCGAGAGGAATCGCTCGGCCCCCTTGTCCCGCGTGAGGCGGCCGAGGAACAGGACGATCGGAATGTCGCCGACTCCGAGGCGCTCCCGCCAATCGGGACGACGGATCCCCGGGGCGAACCGTTCGGTATCGACCCCGTTCGGCACCACACGAATCTCCCTCTGCGCGGACGGTGACGCTCCCGCGATCAGGTCCCCACGAGCAACCCACGACGGGGCGGTCGCCAGGTCGCAGTGACGGCAGAGGTCGATGCTGAACCGGGACCATGCCCGGAAGAACGCCCGGGACGGTCCGGTCCTTCCGGCGCCCCGCAAGAGGCCGGTGAGATTGGTGTGGTACGTGCCGACGCTCGGGACCCGCCATCGTCGCGCCGCGAGCCATCCCGAAAGGCCGACGAGGCCCGGGGTGTGGATGTGCACCACGTCGAAACGGGAGCGGGAGAACAGGATGGACCACGGCCAGAGGGCGATCCGGTACTGGGGGTAGGAGGGTGCCGCGAGCGAACGGAATCGTCGTATCCGCAAGCCGTCCGGACGGACTTCCATCCCCGGCTGGCCCGGGGATCGGACGGTGTACACCGTGACCGTATGGCCCTGGCGGAGGAGGGTCGAGGCCAGGGTCGCCGTCACTTTGGCGACGCCGTCGTGCGTAGGCTCGAAGCTGTCCGTGAAGAACGCGATCCGCAGACCGAGGTGTCGGGAAGGCGGCCCCGGCTCCAGCACCACTGGCGGAACGGGATCAGCTCCAGAAAGCGGGCCCAGTGGCCCGGGCCCGTTGCCGGGGGCCTCGGACTTTGCCGACATCGAGTCCCGAAGAAGCTTCCCTCCTGCCGAGGGACCGGTCCCCTGGCCAAGACCCAGGGGCCGAACACGTTCGGTCACCGTCGTGTTCCCCCGGGACCGGGGACCGGCAACGTTCCCCACCCCCCCATAACGTCAGACCGTGCGTCGCCCGCACCTCCGTCTACAGCCCACATCGCGGGAGGCTCTCCGCAAGGGTTTGACGGCGGGACCGAGCCGTTCGAATGATCGCTCGTGCTCGACCTCCTCGCGTCCCTACGGAGCCCCGCCGAGGACCCTAGTCGCCATCCCCCTTTCGGCCGCCCCCCGCGGCGCCGTATGGGAGTCGGGGAACGAGTCTCGCGGCCCGACCCGCTCGGCCGGGGGCGCTCTCCGTTCCTCCGTCGGGGAGCGAGAGGGACGATCCGTCGGTCCGGGGCGCCCCCGGGACCTTCTGGATACGCGGACAGGGACCAACCAGGGCGTCGCACCCCAGGGTATCGGATTTCGACCCTCTCTCCCGTCCGCTCGCGGGGCCGACTCCCGCCGGGCGACGGTCGATAATGTTGATGTAGGCGTTCTCGCGTCCGGGAGCGGACGATGCCGTTCGCAAAGGAGCCGGTGCGCAGCGAAGGGGTCGGTCCGAGCGCACCGAGCGAGACGGCGCAGCTGGTCGACCGCATCGAGGAGGAACTCGAGCTCCTCGCGCGGAACGTAGAGATCCTCGAGAAGCTCTCGAAGAGTCCCCCGATCGGGATCATCCGCCTGAGCGAAGCCCTTCAACTCCCGATCCACAAGACCCGTTACTCGCTCCACCTCCTCGAGCGGGAAGGGGTCATTCAGCCCTCGGCCGACGGCGCCGTCGTCACGGACAAGGCGGTGGAGTTCTGGGCGAGCCTCAATCAATCCCTCGCGCGGATGTCCGCGGTCATCGAGCGGCTCAAGAGCCGGGCGGCCGAGCATGAGACCCGTGCGCCCGCCGGCCGGAAAGGCTATTAGAGCGATGCCGGCTCGGCGGTCTCGGTGCCGCCGTAGCTCAGTGGTAGAGCGATCGGCTGTTAACCGAAAGGTCAGCGGTTCGAAAGGCCGACGGACCGACTCCGTCGACCCCCAAATCCGCTCGGCGGCGCCTCGTTCTCACCGGGCATGGGCCCGTAGCTTAGTCCGGTTTAGAGCGACCGGCTCATAACCGGTCGGTCGACGGTTCAAATCCGTCCGGGCCCATTTCGGGTCGATGGGGCCGTCCGCTCGGACCGGGACCTCTCGGGGTCCCGGCGGGCGGATGGACGAGTGTCGGACCCGGGACACGGCTCATCTTCGGGCGCCGAGGGCTCGAGCGTCCGGCCCCTCCCTTGTCCGCTCCCCTCGAGGGGGTGAGGAGGTGCGCGCCCGGTCCCGCTGCAAGAAGAACAGCCCAAGTGCGATCAGCGCAAGGCCCCCGATCTCCACCGCGCTCACGGACTCACCGAACACCAAGAGACCCACGAGGATCCCGGTGACCGGGTTGACGTAGCCGACCACGTTGGCCGTGGTCGGCCCCGAGGTATGGTGAATCCGAAAATAGAGGGTATAGCCGAGGATGCCGGGGACCACCACGAGGAATCCGAGGGCCGGCAGCACGAGCGACCCCGATCCCAGCGACGCGGGTTCGCCGGCGCCCGCGGAGAGGAGTCCCACGAGACCGGCCGCGACCGCGAACTGGACGGAGAGGGTCCAGAGCCCGGGGGCGACCGTCTGGGTCCGGCGCAAGAGGACCGAACCGACCGCAAAGGAGAGGACCGCCGCGAGGACCAGCAACGGTCCGACTACTCCTGAGGTGGCCCCGTCGAGAAGCTGCGGCAGGACGAGGACTCCCACGCCGGCGAAGCCGACCAGGAGTCCGCCCGCCCCCCAGCGTCCCAGCCGCTCGGTGGAGAGCAGGCGGAGGCCGATACCGGCGCTCGCGAGCGGCGCCGACGCGGTCAGGACCGCGGCGAGTCCGCCCGAGGTCGTTTCCTCGCCGAGGTACAGGAGACCTCCGTAGGCCCCGATCATGAGCAAACCTCCGAGCAGGGCCGGCGCGCGGAGGTCGACCCAGCGCGGCCGCGGAGTGCGCGCCGCCCAGGCGATCGGGGCGATCGCCGCCGCTGTCAGCGCGTACCGGATCGCCGCGAAGAGCAGGGGCGGGGCCCCGCCGACGAGGCCCGCGCGGATCACCGGAAACGCGGTCCCCCACAGGACCCCGAGCAGGATTACGAGGGCGAGGTCCGATCGCCCCGGCGAATCGTGAGAGGGACCGGTGGCGCCCGCTGCGGATCGACCGCTTCCGAGCGCGGGGTCCTTCGCCGTCATGGCCGTTCCTTCGCGGCGGGTCGGGGACGCGGGCGGGCGCGTTGTCGTTCCGACGCCGGACCGCTCTGGGGTGCCTCTCGGAGACCCGTTCCGTCGGTCCCCCGGGCGCCCTCGCGTCGGAGGAGCCGTTGCTTGGTCTCGGGTCCGCCGGCGGCCGAGTAGTTGCCGATGCCTCCGTGGGCGGGCACCACCCGGTGGCAGGGGATCAGCACGGGGATCGGGTTGTGGGCGCACGCGTTTCCCACCGCCCGCACCGCCCCCGGCCGTCCGATGCGGCGGGCGATCTCGGCGTAGGTCCGGGTCTCGCCGGGAGGAATGTGTCGGAGCTCCTCGAGGACCTCGCGTTCGAACGGTCCGACGGCGGGATCGACCGGGATGTCCAAGAGGTCCTCCCGCCCGCTGCGCAGGTGGGCGAGAATCCGGGCGAGATGGGGGTGATCGCGGCGGGCTCCCGGGGGCGCGCGGCGCAGGAGCCGAAGCGAGGTCACGGTCTCGCCCCGAAGGACCAGGTCCACGTAGAGCTCGAGCTCGGAGGAGTAGCGGGCCACATGGACCGCCGGGGCGTCCTCTCCCGTGGGAGAGACCCCGGCGCGGGACCGTTCGATCAACGTGGCGGCCGAACGTACGACGTGCGACTCCGCCGACCTAAGATGCTCCTCGGCGGTGCTGCGGCCGAGGTGCAGGCTCCGTGCGATGTCCTCCACGGTGGAGCGTCGGGGGACCTCGTAGTAGCCCCCCCGCACCGCCGCGAGCAGCACTTCGGTCTGCCGAGGGGTGAGCCGGGGAGGTCCGGTCGCGATGCGGTCGAGCTCTCGCTTGAGCCCGGTCGGCGTCAGCCGCCGTCGTGCGACCAGTCGGGCCTCTCCGTCCCGGGCCGCGAGCTTCGCTGCGGGCTTTCCGACGGAGAGGAAGCGAACACGGAGGAGGCCGGCCCGGCCCGTCAGGGGTGGAAGGATGAAGCCGCCGAGGGCGGCGACCCGTCGGAGCAGTCCGATCTCCGCGGGGTGGGGCGAGTAGGAGAACCGGGCGCACGTCTCCGAGCCCCGGTCGAGCCAGACCATCGAGGGGTCCCAGGGACCCGACCGGGCGACGCGGCTGACCGAGGCGGCCGGGCCCGAGCAGAAGACCGACCAACGGAATCCGAGAGGGCGCACGTCACAGATGAGGTCGGGATGCTGCCGCGAGAAGGCGGAGAGCCCCCGGGGGAGGCGGAGCTCCCATTCCTCGACCGCGGGTTCCATGCTCCGGGGAGGACTCGCCCGTGCTTTAGCCTAGACCCGACAAGTGTCGGGCTTTTCGCCTCCCACGGACCGCGGCTGGTCGCAGGGTTCAGCGTCCAAGCGGGCGGGAAGGCTTCGCCCCTCGTCGATCCCTTCCGCGAAGGGGGCACCGGCGGGCTCCCCCTCCGGCAAGATCTACGAGAGCGACCCACGCGGGGAGTATCGGGTTCGCGGGAAAGCCCCTAGACCCGGGAAGAAGTGGCGGGAATGGGTTGGACGGACGCGGTTACCCGCACCCGCAGCCGCCGGAACCGCAACCGCAGCCGCCCCCCTCCGAGCCCGGGGAGTCGCCGTGGGCCGGAGCGTTGGGCGTTGTGATCTTGAAACCGGAAGCGTCCAGGTCCTCGACGTAGTCGATCCGGGCACCGTTGAGCATCTCGGCGCTCAGGTCGTCCACGACGATGGAGAACCCCTCCGCCGCGACGACTCGGTCGCCGTTGCGGGGCCGGTCGAACGCCATTCCGAAGGATTGGCCCCCGCCACCGCCGCAGCCGCATCCCCCTCCGCCCGAACCGCAGCCGCCGGAGCCGCAGCCCCCGCCGCCACCGGACTGAAGGTAGACGCGCACGGCCGTGCCGGGCTTCTGGGCCTTGATGAGCTCCCGGACCTGGTCCTGCGCTTCTCTCGTGACTTCCAGCTTCAACGAACTATCGCTCATGCGGTGGGCCCTCCTTCGTAACCCGAGAAAGGAACGAGGCCGGCCCTATAAAGCTCCGGTGGCCGAGGGGTTAGCGGTGTGTCTACGCGGAGAACGACTTGCCGCAGGAGCAGGTCTGGGTCGCGTTCGGGTTGTAGATCTTGAACCCGGACGCTTCGAGCCCCATGAGGAAATCGACCTTGATCCCGTTCAGGAGGGGAGCGCTCGCCCGATCGACGACCACGACCAGGCCGTGGTCCTGGAACGCGACCTCGTCGCCGCTCTCCTGCTTGTCGAACGTCATCCCGTAGGTGAGACCCGAGCAGCCTCCGCCCTGGACGTAGAGCCGGAGCGCAGAGCCGGGCTTGCCCTGCTTCTCCATGATCTTGAGCACCTGCTCCCGCGCGGTGGGAGTGACCTCGATCGCGACCATGGTCTCTCGACCTGCTCTAGTCGCGAGTAGGGAGAAAAGGCTTGCTCTCGCCTTCCGGAGCGGGACGGCGCGGTCGGTCGAGGAGCGTTATCTACCGCCCGGGCGTGCGCGCGGCGATGTGCCGACTGTTCGGTCTCCTCTCAACGAACAACGCGCCCGCCGCGCCCTGGCTGCTCGAGCGTGACCGCTCGCTCCTCCGCCAATCGAACGTGACCCCCGAGACCGCCCAGACCGACGGCTGGGGGATCGGCTGGTTCGCGGAGGGGGGTCGCTCCCGGGTCGAGAAGGGGACCGGCGGCGCCTACGAGGAACAGGAGCGGGGTCGGTTCGCCGCGGCTGCCCGAGCGGCGAGCGGGCCGCTCATCCTCGGCCACCTGCGCCACGCGAGCAATCCGCTCCACCTCCCCCGGGAGCGGCTGATCGCGATCGAGAACTCCCAGCCGTTCGAGAACCACACGACCCTCTTCGCGCACAACGGCTCGATTCCGTTCCCGACCGAGACCCGCCCGCTCCTCGGCGTGCACGAGGGGAAGGTCCGGGGCTTGAACGACAGCGAGGTGCTGTTCTGGCTCCTCCTCCGCAACACCGAGGAGGTCGGCGATCCTCTCGTAGGCTACTTGCGGACCGTCGAAGACCTCGTTCGGGTCTGGCAGGGGCTCAAGCGCCCGTCCGTCCCACCGTTCTCGGGGCTCAACGTCCTGTTCTCCCGCGGACCGGAAGAGCTGTGGGCGTTCTGCCTCTGGTCCGGGGATCACGGAACCGGTCTCATCGACACGACCCGCCGCTACTACGAGATGACGTACCGGACCGCTCCGCACGAGGTGATCGTCGGGAGCGAACCGTTCGACGAGGAGCGCGGTACGTGGCGCTCGCTCGGGAGCGGGTCATACCTGCGCGCCGTGCGACAGGACGGCCGGATCAATGTCACGGTCGGCAAGCTGCCGTTCCCGGCGGCGCTCGAGCTCGGGCCTGCGCCGGCCTGAGACCGGGGCGAGCGCGTCCGTCGGCGCGGGAACCGGATGCCGAGCGACATGCTCTCAGGCCCCGACCTCGGGGGCGGGTACCTCCATCAGCTCTCTTTCGACACCGAGCGCGAGGCGACGACGTTCACGTTCCACGCGCAGGTCGGCGGGTCGGATGCGGGAGGACCCCCCACGGGTCCGCTCGACGCGTTCGGGTTCACCCGGACCGCCACCCCGTGCATGTTCGGCGGTCCCCGCTGCTGGCACCGTCGGTTCCTGCTCGGGCGTCCTGACGCGGGCCGGGTACGGGCCGCGTACAACCGGAACCGGTTCGTCCTGGAGACGATGCTCGCCCAGCGGTACGATTCGACACCGGTGCCGGTGGCAGACGGGCTTCGCGAGATCGTCCGCCGGCTCTCCGCGCCGCTCGCCGAGGCGGGGATCGCATGGTACATCGGCGGCTCCACGGCCGCCTGGCTCCAGGGGGCCGAGCTCGCTCCTCACGACATCGATCTCGGCACCTCGCGGGCCGGCGTGGACCGTATCGCCAGCCTTCTCGGGGAGTACTTGATCGAACCGGTCGGTCCGACCGACTGGCCCCGCTCGGGCATCGTGCACGGGGCTCGCGCGTTCGTCGGGACGTTCCACCAAGGGGTCCGGGTCGAGTGGGCCGTGCCGCTCGAGCCCCACCCTCCGCTTCCGTTCGAGGAGTGGAGCGGGCGGGGCGGGGTCGCCCGGCTCGGAGAGGTCCCGTTCGAGGGCCACGCGCTGTCCGTGACCCGTCCCGAGTACGCGCTCGTGCGCGCGGCGGAAAAAGGCGCGACAAGGTCGGTGGCCGCGATCGCGGACGTGGTGCGACGCACCGGTCCCGATCGGGAGCTCCTCGCGGCCCTGCTCGAGCGGTCGCCGCTCTCAGGGAATGCGCGGAGCGCGCTTACCGATGCGATCGCGATCGGGCGCTAGCTTCGCCCGGGCGGGCGAACTGCGCTGCGCGTCGAGCCCTAGCTTCATAGCCCCCCCGCCGGCACGGAAGGACGATGTTGGCCCCCCCGACGGTCCTTGCGCCCGAGCATCTGACCCCGCACGACCTCGTCACGTACTTTCGATGCCCCTACGAGATGGAGCTCGCCCGGGGTCTCCATGCGCGCCAGGTGGGAAAGGTCCCCACTCCTCCACGGACCCCGCTCGATGTGGTTCCGTTGCGCCACTCTCCGATGTTCGGGCCGCCGACCGCGCACGTCCAGGTGAACGAAGGGCGCCTCGATCTCACTGACCACGACCTCCTGGTCTACGAGGACTCCGGGGAGGACGACCTCCCCGTTCTGTTCCCACCGGAACGCGTACGCCTCGATGCGCGCTTCTCGAACGGCCACTCGACGCTGATCGACGCGGAATATGGGATCGCCGGACGCCCCGACATGGTGATCCGGCAGAGCTCGGGTGCGTTCGTGCCCCTCGAGTACAAGGAGACGCACCTGTTCGTGGGGTACCACGAGGCGCACGGGCGGCTGTTCGACACGGTGCAGGCGATCGCCGAGTGCCGGCTCGTGCAGACGGTATTCGGTCAGCGGCCCCCGTACGGCCTCGTGCTCTACGGGGATGCCCGCGGCGGCGGGTCTCGCGAAGGCTGGGTCCAGATCCCGTACGGCGACGCGGAGGAGCGCTGGCTCAAGGTCGTGCTCGCCCAGGTCCGGGAGGATCGGATCCGGGCCCCGGTCCCCGCGGAGCGAAACTGCGGGGGCTGCGAGCCGAACGCGGAAGGGCTCTGCAGGTACGCCGCGACCCGCTACGAGGGCCCGCACCACCGGGCCGCCTTCCTCGCCTCACCGCGGTCGTAAGGAGACGCCGCGCGTCCGGCCCTCGGCGCCCGCGGGCCCGCCCCCCGAGCCCCGCTCGGGGAGGCGCTCAGCCGACCCTTCCGGACCGTCGGCCGTGGGTGTTAAATACGAGCACCCTATCGATGGCAGGCCGCGCCACGGCGCTGCTGTTCGGTCGGCACATGCACCCGCAGAGGCCGGGGCCTCTCCGGGGAAGGGCGAGGGTCCTCTCGCCGTGCCGGCAGGGGACCGATGACGCCGATCACACGCGTTCTGGACGCTTGTCAAGCGTAATCAGTGTAGCTGACTCCTGTCAGCTGGGGAATGGCTAGGCTCGGGCGCCGATGAAGGTCGTGCCAAGCTGCGATAAGCGGTGGGTAGGCGCAAGGAACCTGTGATCCACCGATCACCTAATCGGAACTCCGGTCCCGCAAGGGACATTCCGCAAGGAAGGGGAACCCCCCGAAGTAAAGCATTCTAGTAGGGGGAGGACAAGAAATCAACCGAGATGCCGCTAGTAAAGGCGATCGAAAACGGCTGAGGACAAACCGAATCCCTGCCCGGTGAGGGCAGGGAGATGTGGAGTAGTGGACCTCCGCACTCGCTGGCTTCTAGAGCCGAACGTGCCTGGAACGACGGACCGAAGAGGGTGAAAGTCCCGTACGCGAATAGAAGAGGCGAGATTGGAGGGATCCCGAGTACCGTGCGTTGGATATCGCGCGGGAAGCTGGGAGGTACAGTCTTCCGATCCTAAATACGTCCCGAGACCGATAGTGCAATAGTAGCGCGAGCGAAAGCTGAAAAGTACCTCGGAAGGGAGGTGAAAAGAGCCTGAAACCAGCTGACGATAAGCCGCATGAGGTCCCCAAGGAACGAAGCGGCCGCAAGGCCGTGGACACAGGATCCATGCGTCCGTTTTGAATAACGGGCCAGGGAGTTTTGATCTATGGCGAGGCTAAGGCCCGCACGGCCGCAGCCGCAGGGAAACCGATAGTCCGCAACCCCGCAAGGGGCCAGGGACAGGGTGCGATCGCCCGAAGTCATAGGTGGAAGACCCGAAGCCAATCGATCTAAGCGTGGGTAGGTTGAAGCCTGCCGAAAGGTAGGTGGAGGACCGAACCGGTGTTGACGTGCAAATCACTCGGATGACCTGTGCTTAGGGGTGAAAGGCCAATCTAGACTGGGAATAGCTGGTTCCTCCTGAAACTACTCGCAGGTAGGTCTCGGCCGAGTCGGCGCGGGATGTAGAGCACCGATTATGGGAAGCGGGACCGAAAGGTCTCGGCCTGTTGTCGAACTCCGAAGTTCCGTGCAGCGTAGACGCCGGGAGTGAGCGCGGCAGGGGTAAGCCCGCCGTGCGAAAGGGAATGCAACCCAGCCCCGCATTAAGGGCCCCAAGTGCCGGTTCAGTGTTATGCAAAGGGCGTCCGTGTTCTAAGACAACTGGGAGGTGGGCTCAGAAGCAGCCATCCTTCAAAGAGTGCGTAACAGCTCACCAGTCGAGGGCATGGGCACCGAAAATGGACGGGGCTAAACCGGCCCCCGATATGCGGGCGCGCCGCCCAACGGCGGCGATCGTGTAAGGAGGCGTGGTGCTCGGGTAGAAGTAGGGGCGTGAGCTCCTATGGACCGAGTTCCATCGAAAATCCTGGGAGGAGTAGCAGCAAAGACGGGTGAGAATCCCGTCCGCCGTAGGGGCCAGGGTTCCACGGCAACGTTCATCCGCCGTGGGTTAGTCGAGCCTAAGCGAGTCCTTAATC
>JAKACD010000099.1 GCA_021821785.1 Thermoplasmata archaeon | reverse complement strand
CCTGGAGGAGGAGCAGGATGCCCACCCGAGGCAGATGGTCCGGGAACGCGCGGGTGACCAGAAGCTTGTACCCGGTCAGGTTGACCGGGACCGTCAGGGTGAGGTTTCCCGACTTCGAGCCGGAGCCCGAGCCCGACGTGCCGTTGAACCCATGGTCGACCCAGTTCCAGCTGAGGTTCCAGTTCGCCGAGGGGGTCGCCATCGCCGAAGAGTTCCACATCGCCACGTTGGTCAGGTTCAGCGGGACGAGGCCGAGCGACGGCTGGAACGAGACCGACGCGTTGGCCGATCCTGTCGCGTCGAACGAGGCGCTGCGGGTCGAGCCGCTCGCGGTGACCTGGATCGCCTGCTGGAGCTCCTCCTGCACGGAGGCGGAGGTGTTGATGAGACCGAGCGCCGGCACTGCGACGCCGCCCACGTAGACCACCGATGCGTTCGTGAGGTTCGCGAACGCCACCGCGACCTGCTGCGCGTGGAACTGGTAGCTCATCGAGGCCAGCGGGCTCGTGGCCTGGGCCTTGATCGTGACGGCCGCCGTCCGCTGCTCCTCGAGCATCGTCGTGCCGTTCGCCGAGGTCATCGTGAAGACCACACTCCAGCCGAAGCTCGCGTTCCAGCTGATCGTCGTGTTCCCGACGAGGAGGGTATTGTTCGACCAGCCCTCACCGCCATAGGCCCACTGGGGCGCCGACGGGCTCGTGACGGCGCCCGAGATGGGCGCGGCGTTCGCCGCGCCCGTGAGCGCCGGTACCGCCACGACCATCATCAGGAGCGCGACGGTGGCCCCTGCAACCCAGCCTGTCCATCTGCCGCGTGCTCGCATGTTTCCTTCTGGCAGAGCTCGCTCCGCCGAAGCCACCACCGCGGCCGGGTGAGATAAGAGACGGGCCCGGCGGTATCCCCCATGGTTGGACTCCGTGCTACACCGTAGCACGGTCCGCCGATCGTCGGCCCGAGCGGTCGCCGGGCCGATCCGGGAAGCGCTCTCCCGTTCAGGGGATGCGGAAGCGGGCCGTCTTCGCGATCGCGATCGACTCCGGGTACCCCGCGTCCGCATGGCGGGCCACTCCGATGCCCGGGTCGTTGTGGAGCGCCCGGCCGAGCCGGCGGTCCGCCTCCGGCGTCCCGTCCGCGACGATCACGAGGCCGGCGTGGATCGCGTTCCCGATCCCGACCCCGCCTCCATGGTGGACGGAGACCCACGTGGCGCCGCTCGCGACATTGAGGAGCGCGTTGAGGATCGGCCAGTCGGCGATCGCATCCGAACCGTCGCGCATCGCCTCCGTCTCCCGGAATGGGCTCGCGACGCTACCGGTGTCGTGATGATCCCTCCCGATCGCGATCGGCGCAGTGACCTCGCCGTCATGGACGAGCGCGTTGACGAGGTGGCCGAACTTCTCGCGTTCTCCGTAGCCCATGTAGCAGATCCGGGCGGGAAGCCCTTGGAATCTCACCTTCTCGTGGGCAAGGCGGATCCAGCGGCACAGGTGCGGGTTGTCGGCGAACTCGCTCAGGATCATCCGGTCGATGCGCCGGATGTCCTCCCCCTCGCCGCTCAGCGCCAGCCAGCGGAAGGGGCCGCTCCCCACCGCGAAGAGCGGGCGGATGTACCGCGGCACGTACCCGGCGATGTCGAAGGCGTTGGTGACGCCCGCTTCCCGGGCCTGGGTCCGGAAATTGTTCCCGTAGTCGAACGCCTTCGACCCGAGCCCGATCATGCGAAGGATGGCGCGCGCCTCGATCGCGATCGAGGCCCGTACACGGGCAAGGTATCCTGCGAGGTCCTTCTCCCGGGCCACGGCCGCTTCCTCGACCGTCATCCCTTGCGGGATGTAGCCGACCCGCAGATCGTGGGCCGCGGTCTGATCGCTCACGATGTCCGGACGGAGCCCCCGCTCGGCGATCGCCGGGTAGACGTCCGCGGCGTTCGCGCGCAGGCCGACCGAGAGGGGCCGACGACCCTCGACCGCCCCGTGGACCATCTCGAGAGCTTCGTCTAGGGAACGGGCCTCCACGTCGAGGTAGTGGTGGGCGAGCCGACGGGCGATCGCGCGGGGATCGACGTCGACGATCAGTCCGACCCCTCCGAGCATCGTGACGGCCAGGGGCTGCGCCCCGCCCATCTCCCCGAGCCCGGACGTCAGCATCCACCGGCCCGTGAGGTCCGGCGCTTCGAACTCGACCCGCGCCAGAGCCGCGAGGGTCTCGTAGGTGCCCTGCAGGATCCCCTGGGTACCGATGTAGACCCAGCTACCGGCGGTCATCTGGCCGAACATGGTGAGCCCGCGGGCTTCGAGGTCCCAGAACACCTCGTCCGTGGCCCAGCGGGGGACGACCAGCGCGTTCGCGATCAGCACCCGCGGCGCGTCGCGGTGGGTCGGGAAGACCCCGACGGGCTTTCCGGACTGGACGAGCAGCGTCTCTTCCTCGGAGAGGGTCCGAAGCGCGGCGACGATGCGGTCGTACGACTCCCAGTCCCGCGCGGCTTTGCCACGGCCTCCGTAGACGATGAGGTGACGCGGGTCCCGGGCGACCTCGGGGTCGAGGTTGTTCATCAGGAGCCGGAGCGCCGCCTCGGTGCTCCAGCTTCGGCAGGAGAGGGTGGTCCCGCGGGGGGCGTGGATCACGCGG
>JAKACD010000098.1 GCA_021821785.1 Thermoplasmata archaeon | reverse complement strand
GTCGGTCCCGGGGGCTCCGTCACGATATCGGCCCACCTGGCCAACCGGACGACCGGCAACCCGATCGCGGGCGTGCCGGTGGAGGTCACGTTCTCCTCGGCCTCGAACCTTGGCCCCTGCGCCGGCACGTTTGCCTCCGGGACCCCGGTCACCGACGCCAGCGGGAATGTGAACCTCTCGGCGAGCGTCCCCTGGTGCTTCTTGGGCTCGTCCGCGGTCGCGAGGGTCCTCGTGCTCGCCAATGGGTACTACGGTACCAACTCGACGTCCGTGCCGGTCAATCTTCTAGGATGGTTTCCCGGCCTCGGGGTCCTGACCCAGTTTCCGCTCAATGTGATCGGGTTCCTCGGCATCTTCGCCGCCGCGTCGCTCCTCGGCTACGCGGTCGGTCGCCCCCCGCGACGACCCCGCGCCTTCGCGGGGGAGCCACCCCCCGTGGCGCCCAGCGGGCCGCCGAACCCGGTCCCAACGACGGGCCCGGGCGGTTCCGCAGAGCGAGCTCCCGCTCCAGCGGGCTCCGGGGGTCCCCCGGCACCGCCTCCCTCCGGTGCAGAATCCCGCGCCGGGCCATCCCAAACGACTTAATCCGGACCCCTTCTCTCCGACCGTGGTCGAGGCCCCGGAAGCATCACCGGATGGAAGTTCCCCGGTGTTCCTCTCGGCACCCGAGCGCTCCGTCCTTCTCGCGCTCCGCACGCTCGAGCACCCGCCGGCGGGCGAGGAAGAGCTGGCCCGCCATTCGGGGCTCTCCCTCGACCAGATTCGAGGCACCCTTCAGCGGCTCAAGTCGAAACGCCTGGCGACGCTCGACGAGGAGCACGAGACCCTACTCCAGCTGACCCCGCGCGGAGAGGCGGCCCTCGCGGGGGGACTTCCCGAGCGCCGTTTCCTCGCCGCCCTGGACCGCCACGGCGGTAGCCTCACTCCCGAGGACGCCGCCCGTGACGGCTTCAGCGAAGAGGAACGCTCCGCCGCGATCGGGATCCTCCGTCGTCGGGGTCTCCTGGCCGACGGAATACCGTTTCGGCTCCGGGCCGGCGGTCGCCCGGCGAGCGAGCCGTTGCCCGAAGAGGTCGTGCTGCGCCAGGTCGCGGAAGGCGACGCCGGCGCGGACGACGCGATCTTCGCCGTGCTCGAGCGGCGCGGTCTCGTCCGGAAAGAGCATCGCTCGATCAAGCGATGGTCCGCTTCGGAGGAAGGGCAGCGACTCCCGCTGGCCGCGGAAGGTGCGGAGATGATCGGGGCGCTCCGCCCTGAACTGCTGCGCTCGGGGGCGTGGCAGCGCGGGTCGTTCCGGCCGTACGACGTCCGGGCCGAAGTGCCGTTCGTCACCGGGGCCCGGCCCAACCCGTACGTGGCATGGCTCGAGGAGTTCGAGGAGATCCTGGTCGGTCTCGGCTTCGAGCAGGCCGAAGGACCGCTCCTGGAGACCGAGTTCTGGAACAACGATGTCCTGTTCATGCCCCAAGACCATCCGGCCCGGTCGGTCCATGATGCGCTGTCAGTCGAGGGAGTGACCGGCCACGCTCCGTCCCCCGCCCTCCTCGCCCGCGTCGCTGCCGTCCACGAGGGTCGCGCGCTTCCCGGGGAGGCCGAGCCGCTCAGCCCCGGATGGCCCGGGCCGTACGATCCGGCGATCGCGGCGCGCCCGGTCCTCCGCTCGCAGACGACCGCGCTCTCGGCCCGGTTCCTGTCCCGTCACCCCTCGACCCCGTTCCGGATGTTCTCCCTCGACCGGAACTTCCGTCGCGAGGAGGTCGACGCGAGCCACCATATCGAGTTCACGCAGTGCGAAGGGATCGTAGGGGCCCCCGACGTCTCGATGCGAGAGCTCATCGGCCTCTTCCGCGCGTTGGCCGAAGCGATCGGCATTCGCGAGCTCCGCTTCCGTCCGAGCTACTTCCCGTTCACCGAGCCGTCGGTCGAAGGGTACGTTCACCATCCCCGTCTCGGCTGGATCGAGGTGTTCCCCGGGGGCCTCCTCCGGCCCGAGGTCGTGCGCCCGCTCGGCATCGAGGTCCCCGTGATCGCCTGGGGGATCGGTGTCGGCCGTCTCGCGATGGTCGCGCTCGGGATCAACGACATCCGGGAGGTCTTCTCCGACGACCTGGCGGCGCTGCGCGGCGGGGGGACCTAGCGTGCCGCAGAGCATCCTTTCGGACGAACGGCTCCGGGCGCTCCTCAAGGCGCCCCTGACCGAGGCGCAGATGGACGACCTCTTGTTCGTCTCCAAGGCCGAGGTCGACGGCCGAGAGGGGGACGCGCTCACGATCTCGGTGACTCCGGACCGACTCGACCTCCTCTCCGAGGCCGGCCTCGCCTTCGCGCTCGAAGGGGGCATGGACGCCGCCCACGGCCTTCCCCGGGTCGCTCGCGGGCCCTCGGCGACGACCGCGCCGGGGTTCGAGGTCGACCCCTCGGTGGCGCCGCTCCGTCCGTTCCTTCAGGGCGTGATCGTTCGCGCCCCCGAGGGCGCGGCGCTCGACGCCGGCACGCTCGCGGAAGCGATCCGATTCCAGGAGCTCCTCCACGCCACCATCGGACGGGACCGACGAGCAGCGAGCCTCGGGATCTATCCGTGGGACCGACTGACCCCTCCGATCCGCTACGCGCTCGAGCCGCTCGGTTCCGTTCGGTTCGTCCCCCTCGACAGCACGGAAGAGATCCCCGCCGAGGAGTTCTTCCGGACGCATCCCCTCGCCGCCCGGTACGGGGCGT
>JAKACD010000033.1 GCA_021821785.1 Thermoplasmata archaeon | reverse complement strand
TTGCGATCGGCCGGACCCCCGCCGGAATCGTGGTCGGTCCGACCCTCGAGCCGACCGAGGGGCGACACCTTGCGGTGCTCGGGGAGACCGGGATGGGGAAGAGCTCCCTCCTCGCCTCCCTCGCGCGGAGGGTCGGCCGGGACCACAGTCTCCTCGTCTTCGACCCGCTCGGAGAGACGGCGTCGGCGATCGCGGAAGCGTTCGGAGGGGAGACCTCCCGACCGGTCACCCGTATCGATCCGGTGGCGTTCCCGCTCGAGATCAACGCTCTCGAAGGGATCGGGACCGCCGCCGAGGACCCCGTCCGATCGGAGCGGCGCCTGACCGACCTGGTCCACGCGTTCCGGCGCGTCCGGGCGAGCCGCTACGACTCCTCCGATTTCTGGGGTCCCCGGATCGAGGAGGTGCTCACCCGTTCCCTGCGCACCGCCGCGGCGATCGAGGGCGGCACGTTGGTCGACGCCCATACGCTGCTCGCCACCCACGGGCGCACGTCCCGGGAGGTTCCGACCACCGCTCTCGGCGATCTGCGGGAGCTGTCCGAACGGATCCGTCAACGGCCCGACGACGCGGAGGGTGCGCGTCGGCTTCTCTACGAGGTGGTTCGAAGCCCCGTGCTGCGCCGGATGCTCTGTGCCGAGCGGCCCGAGGCCGCCCCCCGGGAGCTCCTCGGGCCGGGGAAGATCGTGCTCCTCTCGGGGCACGCCACCGGAGTCGGCGAGTCCACGGCCCGCTATCTCCTCTCGGTCTATCTCGCGCTCTTCTGGTCGGAGCTCCTCGCGCGCCCGTCGCCCACCAAGACGTTCGTCCTACTCGACGAGGCGCAGTTGTACGTCCACGACAGCCTCAGCGAAATGCTTCAGTTCGGACGGCGCCGGAACGTCCACGTCGTGCTCGCGACGCAGGCGATCGCGTCGCTGCCGATCGGTGTCCGGGAGCCCGTCTGGACGAACGTCGCCGACTTCGTCGCATTCCGGGGCTCGCCCGAGGAGGCGAGGGAGTTCGCCCGCGTGGCCCGGGGGATCTCTCCCGATGCCCTCCTTTCGCTACCGCGCGGGGAAGCGGCGGTGCTTCTCGGGAAGGGAAACTCGGTCCGTTGGGTGCGGACGGTGCGCGGGCCGAGCGGCGGGCCGCCCTCGGGATCGCGACGCGCGGGCGGAGAGCCGTCCGATCAGCCCCCGTCGGAAGAGGATTCGGCCCTCGGACCCGAGGCGGAGGACGCCCCCGTCCCCGGGGCCGACGAGGGGCCTGAGCTGAGCGCGCCGGTCCTACCGGCCAAGGGGGCGTCGGTCGAGGATATCCTGGAGTGGTTGCGCGCCCAGCCCGCCGCGGTACCGGGCCGACTTCGCATCGCGCTCGCCCCCCTCCGCCGTGCCCTCGACCCAGGAGGGGACGTGGTGCGGGCGACCGGCGCCCGGCTGGGCCGGGTCGGAGCGCTCGTCGCCGTTGAGCGGACCCGGGAGGGATCGGTCTGGGTCATCGACCCCGAACGGATACCGGTACGGGAGCCCCCCGGACCGGCTCGGGACGACCCCGGGGATTCTTCCCCGCCACAACCCTCATAGGCTCGGAACGGCTCATTTCTTCGATGGAGAGCTCTCCGGGGAAACCCGCCGCTCCGGCGGAACCCCCGAGCGGGGGCCTGATGGCGGCGGCGACCGACCTTCCCCGCTGCGCCACCGGTATCGACGGGCTCGACAACATCCTGGGCGGCGGGATCCCGCGCGGCAACATGGTGCTCGTCGCGGGCAGTGTCGGCACCGGGAAGACGACCCTGAGCCTCGAGTTTCTCGTCCGTGGCGCCGAGCGGGGCGAGCGGTCGCTGTTCATCTCCGTGACCGAAGCCTCCTCGAAACTGATCCAGAACCTGTCGACGTTCGAGTTCTTCCGTCGGGACCTCATCGACCAGGGTTCGCTCGTCTTCGTCGATCTGCCGGTGATCTACGAACGCCTCGGGCTCGGCAAGGAGGAGCTCACGGCCGAGGAGATCGACATCCTGATCCGCACGATCCGCGACATGGTGCGGGCGCTCGACGCGAAGCGGCTCGTGCTCGACAGCCTCACGTCGGTCTGCTACCGGATCCGCCGGGACGAGCAGATCCGGGACTTCATGCTCCGCCTCGGCCAGGAGCTCAACGCGGTCGGCTGCACCTCGCTCCTCGTCTCCGAGATCGGCCCGAACCCGGGGCGCTACTCCATGCACGGAGTGGAGGAGGCGATCGTTGACGGGGTCATCCTCCTGTGGAACACCCGTCGCCTGGGGGACATCCTGCGGGTCGTTCAGATCGTCAAGATGCGCGGGACCGCGCACTCGCGCGCCCAGTACGTCCTCGAGCTGACCCCCATCGGGATCCTGATGGCCCCTCACTTGAAGGGTGGCCGCGAGGGAGGCACCTAGTCCCGTGCCGATCGACATCGGCGAGCGGCTGCGCGGGCTCCCGACCGGGAGCGCGGTCGCGCTAAAGCTCGACCCGCGGGAGTACGCCGACCACTACTTCGCGGTGCTGAACGCCACGCTCCGGGACCTCGGGAGCGAGACGAACGCCCATACGATCTACGTCGCCGTCACGAACCCCGCCGCGTTCGTCTGGAGCCTCGCCCAAGCGCTCGACGTACCGATGGATCGGATCTCGTTCGTCGACGCGATCAGCCACATCATGATGAACTACTCGAACCCGCTCCCGAACGCGACGTACGTCGAGAGCCCCCGCGCGCTCGAGGAGATCATGCTGCGGGTCGAATACCTGCTCCGCAAGTTCCCGCACCCGCGCTCGACGGTGGTCATCGACAGCGTGAACTCGCTCGCGATCCACAACCCGCCCGAGTTGCTGAGCGAGTTCTTCCACATCCTCCTCAACAATCTGAAGAGTCGGTCGGTCCTGACGCTCGTCCTCGAGACCTCCGAGGAGGAGGCGACCGGCGTCGAGCAGATGCTGAACCTGGTCGTGGACGAGACGATCGACGTCGCGCGGGGCGGACGGTAGGAGGGTCGGAGCGCACCGTGATCGGGTCCCAGCGGATCTTCGCCATCCCCGAGGTCGACACCCCCCTCTGGGCCTCGCTGCCTCCGGGCTGGCTTGCGCTCCTCACCGGCCACTCGGGGTCGGGGGCGCCGGTGCTCGCGAAGCAGTTCGCCCACGCGGGGGTCGGCGATGTGCCGGTCCTCTTCTACACGACCTACGAGCGGACGAACGATGTCACGAAGGCGTTCTCCGACTTCGGCTGGGACCCCGCGGCGATCACGGTCGTCAACCTCGCCGACGAGTACTACCAGCGGGTCCTCGTCCATGGCCTCGACGTGGCCCGGGCGCGCGAGGTCGGGCTCTCCCTGAGCGACCTCGTGGACCCCCATCCGGGCGACCGGCGCCTCGGCTCGTTCAGCCTGACGAACCGCATGCTCTCCGACCTCGCCGCGATCGACAGCCCGTTCCGGCTGGTCGTCGATTCGATCGACTTCTTCTTCGAGGTGCTCGAGCCGCACGACGTTATCACCGTGGCCCGGCAGATCCGCCATCGCTGCCAGACGGTCGGCGGCCAGGCGCTGCTCACGGCGCACTCCATCGCGCACGAACGCTCGATCTTCGGTCTCCTGCAGGACCTCGCGGATGTCGTCTTCGACCTCAAGGCGGAGCCGCGGCTCGACCACTACGAGCACACGCTCTACCTCGAGAAGGTCGCGAACCGCCCAAGCCTCACCCACATCTGGAAGGCGGTCATGGGCGAGGGCGGCTGGCATGTCGAGCCCCGTACCCCGTCGGGGTCGGAGCGGACCGGCGCGGCAGTATCCCGACCTCCCTCGGATGGACCGGGCGTAAGCTAATCTTTATCGGCGGCGACCGGCTGACTTCGCCGAGGTTGCGTCAGTGGAGGACGTCGTCATCCGTACGCTCGACAAGGTCACGCTCCGGGACCCGATCCTGGTCGAAGGTCTGCCGGGGGTCGGCAACGTGGGCAAGCTCGCCGCCGACTATCTCAAGGAGCAGCTGGGGGCGAAGCCGCTCGCGACGATCTACTCGAAGTTCTTCCCCCCGCAGGTCTACGTCGGGGAGGACGGCATCATCCGCCTCGTATCGAACGACCTCTCCTACTGGAAGGCGGCCCCCTCGGCCCCGCATGACGTGCTCATCCTCGGGGGCGACTACCAGGGGATCAGCCCGGAGGGCCAGTACGAGATCACCGAGCGCGTGCTCGACTACTGCCACGGCCTCGGCGTCCGCGAGGTCTTCACGCTCGCGGGCTTTGCCCAGGGCCGCGTGGTCGAAGAGCCCCGGGTCCTCGGTGCGGCGACGGCGCGGGACCGCGTCGAGTCGCTCAAGAAGGCCGGCGTCGTCTTCTCGCGGAACGACCCCGGCGGGGGCCTGATCGGGGCGAGCGGCCTCTTCCTCGGGCTCGGACGCCTGTTCGGGATGGAGGGCGCCTGCCTCATGGGGGAGACGAGCGGCTACTTCGTCGACCCGCGGAGCGCGGAGGCGGTCCTCAAGGTCCTCGGCCGGGTCCTCGAGGTCGAGATCGACTTCACCGCCCTCGAAACGAAGGCGAAGGAGATCGACCGCATCGCCCAGAAGATCCACGAAGCCGAGCAGCGCACGAGCGAGCCTTCCGCCCCGTCAGGCCCCGGCCCGCGCGAGGACCTCGGCTACATCGGCTGAACGAGCTGTGCCCGGCGCTCCCCCCGCCTCGGCCGACCCCGACCGCGGGCGGAAGGAGGACCGCACGGTCGCCGCCGAGCGGATGCGGACGCTCCTCGAGGCCGCCGCCGCTCCGTCCGGGTTCCTTCCGTTCGACCAGTTCATGGCCCTCGCGCTGTACGCGCCCGAGGTCGGGTTCTACGCCCGGCGGGCCTCTCCGCTCGGCCCCGAGGGGGACTTCTACACGTCGGCCCACGTCCACCCCGTGTTCGGCGCATCGATCGCGGCGCACCTCAAGGCCGTTCGCCGGACCCTCGAGCCCGGGCGCCCGTTCCGCCTGGTCGAGCTCGGGCCGGGGGACGGAACGCTCGCCCGGTCGATCCTCACCGCGCTCGGGCCTTCGCCGGAGGGCTCCGGGCCGCTCGAGTACGTCCTGGTCGACCGCTCCCCCCGCCGCGCCGCGACCGCGTTCGAGCGGGCCGAGCCGGCGGCGCGCGCTGCCGGCGCGGCCCTCACCCTCTCCGCCTCGGTCGGGGCGGACGGACCGTTCGAAGGGGCCGTGATCGCGAACGAGGTCCTCGACGCGCAGCCGTGCCGTCGGCTCCGCTGGGCGGAGGGCCGGTGGCGGGAACTCGGGATCCGACTCGTCCACGGACGCCCGGTCCCGGCGGAGGCAGCGCTCACCCGGCCCGTGCCGCCGCCAGATCTCCCGGCGACGCCGGAGGAGGGGCTTGTCTTCGAGTGCTCGCCCGGGGCCGAGAGCCTCGTGCGGGAGGTCGCGGACCACCTCACGGCCGGCGCCGTACTCCTCCTCGACTACGGCATGGAGGAGGACGAGCTCGTGCGGGGTCATCCGGAAGGAACCCTCACGGCCCTGCGGGAGCACCGGACCGTCCCTGACCCCTACGAGGATCCCGGCGCGAACGACCTCTCCGCGTTCGTGAACTTCTCCCGGATCCGGGCGGCGGCCGCCCGCGCTGGGCTCGAGGAGGTCGCCTACTGCTCGCAGACGGAAGCGCTCGCCGCGTGGGGGATCTCCGACCTCATCGCGGCGGAGGCGGCGCGGGCGCGATCCAGCGAGGAAGAGGTCCGGATTCGGCTCGCCGCGAAGAGCCTCCTCTTTGGGTTCGAGCGGTTCCGACTGCTCGAGCTCGCCCCGCCCGCGAGCGCGCGGGCGATCCGGGGCGTCACGTAGACGGCGGCACCGACGAGGTCACGATCGGCTCGGCGACCTTCGCCGAGATGAGGAGCTTCGCGACCTCGGGCGGCAGGGTGACGACGTCGTCGGCGCGAAGGTCGAGCGTCTCGGCACCGACCTCGATCGGTCGGCCGGACTGCACGACCCGCACGTACTGGGACGGCGGATTCGGGCGGGCCGACCGGGCGGGCGCGGCGGGCGGCTTCTCGGGGGGAGCTTGCGAAATAGGCGGGGCGGGCGCCGCTCGGGTCGGCGGAGCGGGAGCGGCGGGCGTCGGCCCCGTCGGCTCGAGATACGGCGCGGCCGACCGTCGGTGGTCGAGGAGCACGCGGAGGATCTGGTCGAACATCGCCCGCTCTTCGGGGAGCGCGTTCGGGACGTCCCGCGCGCCCCCGACGCTCGCCTGGAAGGCGGCGGAGAGGATCTTCTGGACCCGGCCCTCGACGACGTCCCGCGCGAGCTGGCTCGCCCGCTGGTACGTCTGGCGCGCGAGGTCCCCTTTCCGGCCCGACGGGTTCTCCCGGAGGTCCGCCTCGTACGACCGGCGTACTTCGGTGAGATACGCCTGGGTCGCGGGATAGAAGTCGTGCGGGAGCTTCGCGAGTCCGCGGATCGCGGATTCGTTCCGGCGCCACTCGAGCAGGAGCGTGAACTGGTCGGGCATCGTCCTCGCTAGGGAGCCAACGGACGAACCAAGGAGTATAGGATGTCTACGGTTCTCGACCCACCACGCCCCGGTGCCCAGGGACTTCCGGGGCCCCCGGGCCCGAGCGATGCGCGAAGGACGAGAACGGTCGGAGGCGCTCGAGGAGTTCCTCGAGCTGTTCGCCGCCCTCAAGGCCGACAGCGAGGAGGAGGGGTCGGTCATCGTGGTCGAGGGGGAGCGGGACCGACGGGCGCTCCGGCGGCTCGGGCTCTCGGGGCGGATCCTGCTCGTGCACCGGGGGGAGACGCTCTCGGAGACCGCGCACCGTCTGACCGGGCAGGGACGCCGGGTGATCGTGCTCACCGACTGGGACCGGGAGGGCGGTCTGTTCGCCCGTCGATTGAAGGAGTTCCTCGCCGCGGAGCGGCTGACCCTCGACCTCGAGTACCGGCGCCGCCTCGCCGGGGTGCTCCACGGGGAGCTCGCCCACGTCGAGGGCCTGTATAACTGGGCGCGACGGCTCTCCGACCGCGAGGGGATCCCGCTCGAGCAGCGGCTCCCCTCGGATCTCTAGGTCCCGACCACCGGTCGGGGTCTAGGGGATGACCTTTACCTGCACCCGGCGGGTCGGGCGGCGGTTGCGCGCGCGAGACGGTCGGTACCGCTCGAAGCCCTTGCCGCTCCCGCGCAGTCCGCGGCCGGTGCGGGCCGCGCTCGTGAGACCGCGGTAGGCCCGGCGGGTCTGCGCCGGCGCTCCGATCCACGCGATCTTCGGGTCGGACTGGATCTCGGGGTGCGACGGGTCGACGAGGATGACCTCGAAGAACTTCTGCTTCCCGTCCTCGCCGAGCCAGTAGGAGTTGAGCACCTCGAGATTGGGGTAATGCTTCTGGGCCCGCTCCTCGGCGATCCTCCGAAGGCTCTTCGCGAGCGTCATCTGGAGGATCCCCTTGTGCTTCGGCCGGCGGCCCGCGATGATGGCGCGCTTGCGCTGACCGCCCCGGCGGACCCGGACCCGGACGACGATGAACCCGCCCTTCGCCCGGTAACCGACCGCGCGGGCGCGGTCGAGGCGGGTGGGGTGCTCGAGCCGGGTGACGGTGTGCTCGCGCCGCCAATTGAGCAGCCGCTCGTGGCGGAGCGCCGCCCCCTCGTCGCCCTGGGTCTGGCGGAACGAGCGGGCCATGTACCGGTAGACGGAAGTCGCCATGGGAAGCGGGGCGGGGGACCCACGACCCGATTATAAAGCTACCGGAACTGGGGGGGAGACGGAGTCGGAGAGCCGGCGGACGGTGGCGCAGGGGAAGGAGGCCGGGGGTGGGCTCGCGTTCCGACGGCTGGCGACCCCCGAGGAGTTCCGGGCCGCCGAGGAGGTCCAGCGCCTCGCCTGGGGGTTGACCACCGACTCGCCGGTACCGGCACCGATGCTTCGGGCGCTGCAGGACAACGGCGGGCTCGTCCTGGGCGCGTTCTCCGGCGCCACGCTGATCGGCGTCACCGCCGGCTTTCTCGGCCGCGAGGAAGGGCGATCGTTCCACTACTCGCACATTACCGGCGTACGCCCCGACCAGCAGAACCGCCACGTCGGTCTCGCCCTGAAGAGCGTGCAGCGACTCGAGGTGCTGCGCGACGGGCTCGATGAGATCCGTTGGACGTTCGACCCGATCCAGGCGAAGAACGCGTTCTTCAACCTCCGACGGCTGGGAGGCCGACCGGACCGGTACTACCCGAACTACTACGGGCCGATGGGCGACTCGCTCAACGAGGGGCTCGAGACCGACCGTCTCCGTCTCATCTGGTCGATCTCGGACCCGCACGTCGAGTCCCGTCTCCGAGGCGAGCTCCCGAGCCCCGCGGACGACGAGGCCCGCTGGCGCCGATCGCAGGCGCTGATCGAGACCGCGCTCGGGGGTCCCGGGCTCCGTCGGCCGGCCGCGATCCGAACCCCGGCCCAGCCCGAAGCCGTGATCGAGATCCCGCTGGACCTCGCCAACGTGCGCTCCCGGGACTTCGGGGGCGTACGGCGGTGGCGCGAGGCGATGCGGGAGGCGTTCACCGCGGCGTTCCAGGCAGGGTATCGGGTCGAGGATTTCGCCGTCGTCACGGTCGGAGGGGAGAAGCGGGCCGGCTTTTTCCTCGCGCGGGCTCCTCGGGAGGGCGATGCAGCTTAGGTCGGCGCGTCTCGACGAGGTCGAGCTCGAGCTGGTCGAGCCGTTCGAGACGAGCTTCGGCATCGAGCGCCATCGGCGGTTCCTTCTCCTGCGCCTCGAGACCGACGACGGGCTCGAGGGGTATGGCGAGTGTGTCGCCGCGACCGAGCCGCTCTACTCGAGCGAGACGGTCGCCACCGCGCGCGAGATGATCCACGGGCGGTTCCTCCCCGAGCTCCTCCGCGCCGACTCGCTCGATCCGGCCCAGTTCCTCGCGTCGACCGCCCGCTATCGGGGTCATCGCATGGCGAAGTCGGCGGTGGAAACCGCCCTCGTGGACCTCGCGGCGCGGGCGAAGGGCCAGTCGGTCTCCGAGTATCTTGGAGGACGGCGGCGTCGCGTGGAGGTCGGCGTGAGCGTCGGCATCCAGCCGACGATCGAACAGCTCGTCCGGCGGGTCGGCAAGTACCTCGAGGACGGGTACCGCCGGATCAAGCTCAAGGTGCGCCCAGGATGGGACGCGGTGCCCGTGCGCGCCGTCCGCCGGGCCTACCCGGATATCGAGATCTGGGTCGACGCGAACCAGGCGTACCCGCCCGCGGCCGTCGAGCGGATCCGTCGCTGGGCCGTGCGCGAGCGGGTCGCCCAGGTCGAGCAGGCGTTCCCCGAGCGGGCGATCCGCGCCCATGCCGAGCTCGCCCGAGGGGCCCCGTTCCGGGTCTGCCTCGACGAGTCGATCGTGGACGCGATGAGCCTCGAGGACGCGCTCGCCGCCGGAGCGGTGACCAGCCTCAACGTGAAGGCCGGCCGGGTCGGCGGACTGCTCACCAGCCGGGCGCTCGCGGAGCGGGCGCGGCGCGCGCGCATCCCCGCGTGGGTGGGCGGCATGCTCGAGAGCGGGATCGGACGGGCGCACAACGTCCACCTCGCATCGCTCGCGCCCTTCACGCTCCCGGCCGACCTCTCCGCGAGCGACCGGTACTACCGTGAAGACATCGCCGAGCCGCCGTTCGTCCTCGGGCCGGGCTCAACGCTCGAGGTACCGAAGGGGCCCGGGATCGGGGTCGAGTTCTCCGAGCGGGGGCGCCGCCGGGCGCTGAAGAAGAGCTGGACCCTGCTTCGCTGAACTCGCGCCGGGGCGGGCGTCGGCGCCCTCGGCTCAGTTCTGGGAGGGGGGCGCCTTGGCCGTCGGGACCCAGGGAAGACGGGGCTCGGGGGGAGGCATGACCTTCGCGGTCGCGTGGCTCTCCGAGTGGACGACGCGCTCGAGATGGGCCCGGACCTCGCGAGCGAGGCGGTCCATCCGGGAGCGTTCGGGCTCAGGGACCTCGGCCGGCGCGACCCAGACGAGCGCCGCCCCCCCGCTCGTCGGGTAGAAGCGGAACTCGAGCGCCTGGCCGGACGGGGGGACCGCGGGGTTCATCCGGGTCAGGCGCCCGGCGACCCGGCTCTCCGCGGGGTCGGTCGACTCGCTCCGCTCGACCGCGTAGCCGAGCGTCGTCAGGTACTCCGCGAGATGCCCCGCGAACCGTTCCCGGCCGATGCCCCGCACCCTGAGCCAATCCCCGTTACCTTCGCCCATGCGACTCCCGATCCATCGAGCGCCCGAGGCTCTTGAAAAGCCCGAGCATCATCCGGTACTCCGCCTCAGTCGGCGTCGCCCGGCCCAAGACGCGACGGAACAGGAGGATTAAACCCCGTCGTTTGTGCGCGGGGTAGCCGATCTGGGTCAGGAGCTCGCCGAGCCGCTCGAGAAACAGCTCCTTCTCGCGGCCGTTCAGCTCGAGGATCTCGGGCGCCGGGGTCGACTCCGGGTCGGCCGGGCCGCGGGCGCGGTGGACCGCGTAGAGCACGACCCCGGCGGCGTGCGAGAGGTTCAAGGTCGGGAACTCGCGCCGCGCCGGGATGTGCACGAGGAGGTCGCAGCGCGCGAGCTCCTCGCGGGAGAGCCCGTTGTCTTCGGGACCGAAGACGAGGGCGACGCGCCCCTCGACCGTACGGAGGACCTCGCCGAGGCGCTCGGGGCTCACCGAGCGGCGAAGGTAGGCGGTCGAGCGGCCGGTGGAGAGGTCGGTCGTCCCGATGACGAGGTCCGCCTCGGCGGTCGCGCGGAGGAAGGTCGGGGCGCGGACGGCGGTGCGCAGGAGCGGGAGGCCGCCCATCGACCGCCGGCGCGCCTCGGCCCCGACGGGGGCGCGGGGGGCGACGAGGACCAGGCGATCCGCCCCGAAGTTCCGCGCGAGGCGCGCGACGGCGCCGATGTTCCCGTCCTCCTTCGGACGGACGAGGACCACGTCGAGCCGGACGCTCACCCGGCGGCTCCTTCCGCGAAGAGGCGGCGGATCATCCAATCCGGGTCGAAGACCGAGAGGTCGCCATACCCTTGCCCGAGGCCCACGAACAGGATCGGCTTCTTCGTGACGTACGTCGCGCTCAGGGCGGCGCCGCCCTTCGCGTCCGCGTCGAGCTTGGTCAGGATGAGACCGTCCACGCCGATCGCCCGGTCGAACAGCTTCGCCTGCTCGAGGACGTCGTTGCCGCTGAGCGCGTCCCCCACGAAGATCGTGAGCGAGGGGGAGACCACCCGGCGGATCTTCTTCGCCTCCTCGATCAGGTTCTCGTTCGTGTGCTGTCGGCCCGCGGTGTCGATGAGCACGACATCGACCTTCTTCGCCTTCGCGTGCGCGACGGCATCGAAGGCGACCGCCGCGGGGTCGCTCCCTTCCTGCTGGCGGACGACCCGGACACCGAGACGCTCGCCGTGGACCAGGAGCTGCTCGATCGCCCCCGCCCGGAACGTGTCGCCGGCGGCGATGACCGAGGAGAGCCCTTGGGCCCTCAGCCAGCCCGCGAGCTTCGCGATGCTTGTGGTCTTCCCCGTCCCGTTCACCCCCACGAACAGGATGACGTAGGGACGGGTCGCGCTCGTGCGGACCGCGGCCGCGACATCGACCGGTGGCCGAGAGAGGATCGCGCGGACGGAGTGCTCGAGGCTCGTTCGGATCGCCTCCTCGGCATCGACCCCGAAGCGGAGCTTGCGGCCGGCGAGCTCGCGACGGAGGTCGCGGCGCAGCCGCTCGATCACCGGGACCGCCACGTCCGACTGGAGCAGCACGATCTCGAGGTCGTCGAGGACATCGTCGATCGTCCCCTCCTTGAGCCGGTGCCCGAGGAGGCCCTCCGTGAAGAGCGATCCCGCCTCGGCGGGCGGTTCCGGACGAGCTTCTGTCGGGACCGGTCGGGCCTCCGGCTTCGGGCGCGATGCAGGAGCCGGGGGTGTCGCGCGGGGAGAAGCAGGAGCGGAGGCGGGCGCGGCCGGAGCCGGAGCTTCGGGGCCCGGCTCTTCCTCCTCCCGGTGTCGGAGGCGGGCCTTAATCGCTGCCCACATGGGAGCCCGCGCCGCCGGACCGCGTGAGCGAGTCCAGCCGACGGGAGAGGATCTGGATGCGGTCATCGAGCGCGCCCATCTGGCCCTCGAGGTCGCGGACGGCCTGGTCGATCTGACCCAGGCGCTGATGGAGGACTTCGACGGCCTGGGACCGGTCCATCTCGACGACGATCCCCGAACCGATGCCGACCAGCACCGGGGCATTGCGGTCGACCGTCCCCCGGACGAGCGTCTCCGCCCCGAGCGGGAGCAGGAGCTCGGCGTTCGCGGCCGCGCCGTCCACGCCTTCGAGGCTCTCCCGGGCCCTCAGGTGCTCCTGGCGGGAGGCCGTGAGCAGCTGGTGCTGTTGAAGGGCCGCGTTGAGCTGGTTGCGGTAGGCATCGAGCCGAATGAGGTCCTCCTGGACCTGCTGCTCGCTGACCTCCTCCTCGGAGGCGCTCGGCGTGCTCATTCCTTCGGAGCCTCGGTCACGGAAGCGATCTGGATCTGCGCCCGCTTCACGTGGTGGCATCCCCCGATCTCCGAGAGCGCCCACTCGCGGGCCTGCTCACCCGACTCCGCCTCGTGGGTCTTCGTGAACGGCTGCCAGTATCCCCGGCGGGCGTTGAACGACCCGCGTACGGTCCACATCGGCATGGATTTCCTCCGTCGGTGCGGCGGGGTCCACCGTCAGGGGGTTTAAATGTTATGGGGCCGCCGCGAGGCGTTCGATTACGAACCCCGACGTCCGTTCGGCGAGGGCGAGGATCGACATCATCGGATTGGCCCCGGGGGCGCTCGGGAGGAGACTGCCGTCCCCGATCCAGAGGCCCTCGACCCCGTGGACCTCCCCGGTGGGTCGCGCGGTCGAGCGCCGGGGATCGGTCCCGGCCCGGGCCGAACCCATGGGGTGGGCGGAGAACAGCGGGATCGAGTGTTCTCGGATCCCGGCCCGCTCGACCTCGCTCACGAACCGGTCGAGCTCCGCGGCAGTGACCGGGCGGCGGGCGTCGCCGACCTCGATGTACGGGGTGTGGAGCGAGATCAGCCGGGTCGCGCCCGCGGCGACCAGGAGGCGGGCGGTCTCCCCGAGCCCCCGCACGAGGTTGGCGCGGTCGCGGGCGGTCAGCCGATAGTCGTAGACCGGGTGGCCCTCCCGGTCGATCCTTACCCGGCCCTCCGCCACGTCCCGGACGAGAACGATAGGCGTGGCGACATGCTCGATCCGCTCGAGGAGGCGTCGATGGTCGGCGGCCGAGGTCCACGGGACCGCGAGGGCGGAGAGCCCGGGGTGGACCGGCGCGACCTCGATCCAGGGCCCATGGTCCTCGGCATCGCTCGACTGGAACCGGTAGACCCCGATGGTCTGGTGCGGCCCCTCCCAGGTCCGCACGGGCTTCGGGAACTCCCCCGCCAACGCCGTCGTCGGGTCGAGCCGCAGCCCGAGACCGAGGCCCGGGAACCGTAGGTCGGACCGGGCGAGCAGCGCCGGCGTCCCGAGCGCGCCGCCGGCCACGACGATCGCCCGTGCCCGGACCTTTACCGTATGGCGCACGGGCCCGTCCTGGTAGGTCGCGACCACCGCGGTCGCTCGACCGTTCTGGATCTCGACCCGCTCGGCCCGGGTGCGGGCGTAGAGCCGGGCGCCGTCGCGGAGGGCATCGGCGAGGTAGGTGACGAGGGTGGAGCGACGAGCATCGTACGGGCAGCCGAACGTGCAGAAGCCGCAGCGGGATCGGCAGCCGAGAGCGTTGCGTCGGATGATGTCCCAGTCGGGACCCTGGCGGTAGCCCAGGGCGATGGCCCCGCGGCGCAGGACATCGTTCGAGGGATTCACGTCGCTGTCGGCGTCGGAGACCGACAGCCGAGCGGCGGCCGCGGCGTAGAACCGGTCGAAGTCGGGCCCGTCGATCCCGACCAGGCCGCCGTCCGTGGCCCATTCTCTCCGGGCCGCCGCGAGCGGCGGCAGGCAGGTCATCCAGTTCACGGCCGTGCTGCCTCCGACCGCGCTCCCCGCGAGGATCGCGAACGCCGAATCCCGGGTCGGCACGACCCCGCGACCGACGAAGAGCTGGTCGTAGCCGTCGCGCTCGACCCGAGGGTACTCGGCGGTCGGGATCCAGCTCCCCGCTTCCAGCACGACGACCCGGTAGCCGGCGGCCGCGGTGCGGGCCGCGATCACGGCGCCGCCCGCACCACTCCCGACGACGCAGACGTCCGCGGTCTCCTCGGTATCCGCGGTCGGGCATATCGGACCCGATGCGCCGGGCGGCACCGGTGCGGTGGAAGGGCGCGCGGGCGGTGCGTAATGGATCCGATCCCAGAGCGGGTGCCCGTCACCCGCGGTCGGCCCCGAGTAGTACAGGGCGCTCGCGAGCCGCTTCGCCGCCTGGAACCCCTTTCGCTTCAGCGCGAGGCGGCTCGTCGACCAACCCTGGAGGTACCGTTCCCGGGCCGGAGGGTCGAGGTCGCTGAACCGAACGGGGCGACCGGTCAGCACGAGGTTTGTGAAGGGGCTGTCGACGGCGCGCAGGAGCGAAGCGAACTCGCGTCGGTGAGCCTCGCCGAGCCCCGCGACGAGCTCGGCCACGGCCCGGTCAGTTCCAACCTCACTGCCCGAAGGGTAGGAGCGTCCCCCGTCCGTGCCTGGGGACGACGGCAGGAAGGTGTCGACCAGGGCCTGCAGGATCCGGGAAGGAGGGACCGACACTCTCCTCCCCAGCCGAGTCCTGCTATTTCCCCTCTCGTTCGGCAGCGAGCGCGCGTTCGTGCGACTCGAACCGCGCCCGTTCCTTGAACCACCGCA
>JAKACD010000097.1 GCA_021821785.1 Thermoplasmata archaeon | reverse complement strand
GCCGCCCGTAGCGGTTCTTCGGCTCGAGCTCGAGTCCCTGCCGATAGTAGGCGATCGCGTCGACGTACGCGCCCTGGGCGCGGAGCGCCTCGGCGACCTCGAAGTAGGCGTGGGGGTCGCCGTTCGCCCCCTGGACCGCCTGCTGCAGCGCCGAAAGGGCCTCCGACCGCCGTCCGGTCTTGAGCAGGATCTGGCCCTTCTTGCGCAGGTAGAGCGGGTTCGTGGGGTCCTGGCGCAGGAGGTGCTGGAGGAGCTGGAGGGCGCGCGCGTCCTGGTTCAGCTGCGCGAGCACCTCGACGGTTCCCCAGAACAGGTCCGGATCCTCGAGGCCGCCCGAGAGCGCGCGGAGGTAGACCTCGCACGCCTCGGTGTAGCGCCCGGTCTCCCGGAGGGCGTGGCCGAGCTCCTTACGGATGTCGTGGCGGATCTCGTGATCCTCCTCGGAGAGGAACATCTGGTAGGCCCGCACCGCGCGGTCATGGTCGCCGATGATCCGGGACGCGCGCGCGAGGCCGAGCTGCGCGACCCCGCGGGCTCCCGGGTGGCTCGACGCCCGCTCGTAGGAGACGAGCGCCGTCCGGGCTGCGGCATCCCGCTCGGCCGACCCTTCGGGCCGGTCGTAGGCGAGCCCCAGGTAGAGGTTCCCCCGTTCGACCGCGACCTCGGTGCTCGTCGGGTCGAGGCGGAACAGTTCGTCCAGCACCGGGGCGAGCTGGATCGGGTCGTTCGTGTGCGCGACGACCTCCTTCTTCTCGAGCAGGTACGGCAGCTCGCCGGGGTGGGCCTTGAGGAGCGTATCGTAGGCGGTGATCGCCGCCGCGACATCGCCCTGGGCGGAGAGGGCTCGGGCGAGGGCGAGCTGGGCCGAGAGATCGTTCGGTTCCTCCGAGAGGATCGCTTCCGCGAACTCGCGGGAGACATCGGCCCACTTCGCTTCCCGGGCGACCGCGAGGCCCTTGCGGAGCTCTCCCACCGCATGCGGATGGGCCTTCAGGAGCGCGCGGTAGGCCTCGATCGCCTGGTCCCGATGTCCCTGGGCGACCTCGATCTCGGCCGCGCTCCGCATCGCCTCGAGATTGTCCGGCTGCGCAGCCAGCACCGCCCGGCAGGCCGCGAGCGCGACCTCCGCGCGGTCGAGCCGGGTGGCGAGGGCCCGCAGTTCGAGAAGGTTCTGAACGTTGCGCGGGTCGACCGCCCGCAGGCGCTCCCGGGCCGCGAGGGCCAGCTCCGGAGAGCTCGCCTCGGACAGGGTGGCCAGTTCCGCGAGCGCGGCGGGATCCGGCGCGGCCGTCGCCTCGACGATCGACTTCACCACCGGCTCCGCTTCCCGGGGTCGGTTCAGCTGGTACAGGAGGCGCGCCTCCAACAGCGCGGCCCGGGCGTCGTCCGGGCGAGCGGCGCGGACCCGCGTCAGCGGGTCGAGCGCCTCGGCCGTGCGGCCGAGCGCCGCCAGGAGCTCGGCCCGCGACGCGAGCAGGTCGAGGTCGTTCGGGTTCGACTGGAGCAGCTCATCGCACGCCGCCAGCGCCGGGAGGTCGCCGCCGGCCGCCCGGTGGAGCTCGAGCTTCGTGCGGAGGACCCGCGGGTCGTGCGGGGCGATCTTCAACGCTTTGTCGACGAACTGCGTCGACGTCGCGTCGAGCTGCTGCGCCCGCAGATAGGCCTCCACGGCGTCGTCCGCGCGGCCCTCGAGCCGGAGCGCGTCGCCCCGCGTCGCCCAGAGCCCCTTGTCGTTCGGGTTCCCTTCGAGGGCCTTGTCGACGAGCGTGACCACACCGGGCAGGTCGGTGTTCTGCGCGAGCAGGATCAGCGCCTTTTGGTGAAGGAGCGCGGACGCGCCGGGACTCAGGGTAAGGCCGAGGTCGGCGGCCCGCAGCGCCAGCTCGGGCTGGGAGGCCCGGGAGAACGCCATCGCCGCCTCCTCGAGCATCGGCGCGACCTCGCCGGCCTCGGGCTCGAGCGCCTTCGCGCGGGACTCGACGAGCGCGAGAAACCCCTTGAGAGCGTGGAGGTACCGTACCCGGTCCGGCCGACCCTCGGCCTCCTGCACGTCACGCCAGTGCGAACGGACCTCCTCGAGCGGATCGGCACTCGGGGCCTCGGCGGCCCCTTTCTCGGCCATGACAATCGTGGACGGTCGGGTTCCGATAAATACGTTCGTCCTCCACTTGGTCGTCCGACCCCCGCCGCCTTATCCGCTGGAACGCCTCGAGGCCGGGGATGCCGCGGGCGCACCGGACCGGGGCGCCGCACAAGTCGATCTTCGACCCCGTGCACGGCCCGATCGCGCTGGACGGGGTCGCGCTCGCGCTGATCGGGACGCCGGAGTTCCAGCGGCTCTGGGGGATCCGGCAGACCGGCTTCGCGCATCTCGTGTTCCCCGGGGCCAACCACACCCGGCTCGAACACTCCCTCGGCGCGTTCTGGGTCGCGGACCAGATGTGCCGGCGTCTCGACCTCGACGCCGAGAGCGCCCGCTACGTCACCGCCGGGGCGCTCCTGCACGACCTCGGTCACCCGCCCTTTTCCCACACCCTCGACGGGCCGATGGTGGAGATCCTGGGACGGCCCCACGAGGCGATCTCCGCGGCCCGCATCGAGGGCCGGGATCCCGACTGGCCAAGCGCGAAGACCGAAGTGCCGAGGGTCCTCGATCGCTTCGGCCTCAACCCCTCTCGCGTCGCCCGGCTCGTCGCTCCCGGAGCAGCGGCCGGTGGGTCGCGCCTCCATCGGGCGAT
>JAKACD010000096.1 GCA_021821785.1 Thermoplasmata archaeon | reverse complement strand
GGGTTCGAGGCGGTGGGGGATAACGACCGTGCCGATGGCGACCGACGAGGTTAGCGGATAGACTCTTAGCCGTGGGCCGCGGAGCGGCGTTCCGCAAGTCTCATCTCCCGGCGGGCTACCGGTACGGGGAGCGGGGCATGAGCGCGGAAGGGGATCGTCGACTCGGAGTGCTGTTCGGACTCCTGGGGACCGCCCTCATCGTGGTCGATGGGCTGGTCGACATCATCGGCGGGGCGGTCTTCCTGGCCCTCGGGCGGGGGCTGCGGGCCGCCGGCGCGTTCGACCAGGGACTCCTCTACCTCGTCTTTGGCCTCCTCGTCGGATTCTTTGTCGTGCTCGGGCGCTCGCGGGGCGAGGACCGAAGCCTCGCGGCCGGGCTGGTCCTCGTCGTGCTCGTCATCGTCGGGTGGCTCGTGCTCGGAACCGCGAGCGGGCTCCTCGCGGTGCTCGGCTCGGTCCTCGTGCTGATCGCGGGGATCCTCTACCTGGTCGCCGGCCGCTAGACCGGGACCGCGGACACCCGCACCTCGGCTCGAAGGAGACGATGGCCCGGGCATCGTTAAGAGGCCCGGCGCCGCTCGCCGAGGGATGGCGTTCGTCCCCTTCGAGTCGGTCGACCGCAGCACCCTGCGCTGGCTGCGTACGGGCGAGACGCCGATGGAGTTCGAGCTCCGCAGCGGGACGAGCCTGGTCGCTCGCCTCCGCTGGAACGGCCCCACCGGCTCGCTCGCGACCGCCGAGAGTGCGGTCGGTACCTGGACCCTGAAGCGCGGGGGCTTCCTCAATCCGCACGTCACCGTGCGCGGAGCCGCGGGACCCACGCCCTTGGCGCGTCTCGCGGTGCACCTCAGCTACCACCGGATCGAGCTGGCCGCGGGGCCGGCCTATCGGTTCCACCGCGCGGGCGTCCTAGTCCCGGCGTGGAAGATCACCACGGACGACCGCCGGGAGATACTTCATATCGAGCCGGTGCGGGAGGGCCGTCGACTGTCCGCCGGCGCGGCGGTCGCCCCCGCAGGCGCGCAGGCGCTCCCCGAACTGTTGCTGTTGGCCGTGCTGAGCTGGTACTTCATCGTCCTGGCGTGGTTCGAGGATGAGGCGCTGGTCCCGTTCGAGGGCCCCGAGGCCCCCGGAGGGCCCGCCGCCCCCAGGACGACGCCCCGACCCTAACGCGGCAGCGCCCGCTTCTTCAGCTCGGCGTAACAGGCCGAACAGAGACTGTGGAGCTGGGGCCACCCCTCGGCCGGCGCTTCGGTGACGCGCGTGATGACCGACCTACAGGCATCGCAGACGATCTGACCGTCCTTGAGCATCGGACCGTGCGTCTCCTTGCCGGGCTGCTTCCGGGGTTCGGGCGGTCCAGCGCCGTCGGGTACTAAACGGATGCGCGGGCCCCGGTCGGCGCGGAGAACCCCAGCGCCGTCAGGAGCCGGGGGATCATGACGTCGTACCGGGGGCCGCCGTCCCCGTGGATCCCGTCGAACACTTCGAGGTCGACCCGGACCCCCTGCCGACGCGCTTCGGCCGCGAAGACGCGGGCTCCGATGTCCAGGGCATACTCATCGCGGGTTCCCCCGTCGGCGTAGACGTACGCGAGCCGGCGGAGCGCGTCCCGATACCGCTCGGTCCGGATCATGCGCACGGGGTCCCAGGCGAGCCACCGCTCCCACACCTCGGGGCGCAGCCCACCGTCGTCGAGGTCGAACGGCAGCTCGAACCGGCCGGGCTCGGCCTCGACCGGCGAGTAGGCGGAGGCGTATCCCATGTGCTCGAGCGCCTGCACCTTCGGATTATCCGGTCGGAACGTGCTGACGGGGCCCGACAGGAACTCCTTCAGCAACGCCTCCGGTCCTCCCGCCGCGCGAATCTGCCGGAACGCGGCGGGAAACTCCGGGAGGTAGCAGTATTCGAAGTAGGCGTCCCCGGCGTTCGATCCGAGCGCACGGAGCGTTTCCGGATGGCGCAGGGCGAGGACGAAGGCGCCGTAGCCACCGCTGGAGGTGCCGAGGACCGCGGTCGGGCCCGTATGGTAGCGGTCCTGGACCCAGGGAAGAATCTCGTGCATCACGTAGTCTTCGTAGCGGCCCGTCGCTGTCGAGTTCAGGTACTGGCTCCCGCCGAGCGTCGTGAGGCAATCGGGGGCGACCATGACCGCTTCCGCGGCCGCCCCGGACCGGATCAGCCGGTCCAGACGACCGACGATAGAGTCCTGGAGATAGCGCGGGCGCTGGAAATGCATCCACCCGGCCCCGGCGTAGCCCGAAAGGAGCAGCAGGAGCGGGAGCCCCTCGGTCGTTCCGGAGGGCGGCAGGTACACCGGTAGCTCCCGCTCGACGGGATCGCCCCACGGGTTCCCTTCGAGCACACGGCTCGGAAATCGGTGGACCTCGACCCTCCCCTTGAGCGGGGCGGGAAAGACCTTCTCCGTGCGCGCCTCGATAGGGGTTCGGATCGACATACGACGACCTCGGGCAGGATGAGGGCGCGAGTTCAAGTCGGGCCGGTTGGTCTCGGAACCATGGGACCCGGATACCGGCAACGGTCGCGAACGTTCGCGGGAGACCCGGTGCTCCGTACCCTTGACCGCCTCGCCCGGAACCGCACGGAGGGCGCCCACGGTCTCGCGACCGCCGCGCTGAGCGCCCTCGACCGGGCGGGCCGTCGTTGGCAGCGGTCAATACCGAGCGACCTCCGACGGCGGGCCGCGGCGGTCGCGCGCGCCCTTCGACGGTTCCCGCCGGCGATGGGA
>JAKACD010000032.1 GCA_021821785.1 Thermoplasmata archaeon | reverse complement strand
GCCGGGGCCCCGCCCGCGGACCCGCGACGGCGTCTCCCGCCCGAGACCCCCGGATAGGCCGGCTTCGAACCAACCTTAAGACCCGGCGCGCCGGATGCGCCGAGCGATGGCCGAGCCGATCCGGACCGAACGAAAGGGCAGCGTCGAGCTGATCACGATCGACCGACCCGAGCGACGGAACGCGCTGGACGTCCCGTCGATGCATGCGCTGCGCCGCGCGCTCCAGCGGACCGCCACCGACCTGCGCGTGCGTGCGGTGCTTCTCACCGGGGCGGGCTCCGCCTTCTCGGCCGGCGGCGACGTCGCGGTGATGGGCGAGTACCTCGCCCGCGGGGAGCTCGCCGAGCTGTTCCACGCGCTCACGGGCGAGATGGAGAGCGCGATCCGGGAGATCCTCGGCATGCCGAAGCCGGTCCTGGCCGCGCTCCCCGGCGTCGCGGCGGGCGGCGGGCTCTCGCTCGCCCTGGCGGCCGACTGGCGGATCGCGGCCGAAGGCGCGACGCTCGTCCCGGCGTTCCCCACGCTCGGCGCGGTACCCGACGGCGGACTCACCTACTTTCTCCCCCACTACCTCGGGATGGGCCTCGCCCAGGAGCTCCTGTTCTCCGCGGCCCGCATCCCCGCCACTCGGGCCAAGGAGCTCGGGCTCGTCCACGAGATCGTTCCGGCCGACCACCTCGCTCGGCGGGCGCTCGAGCGGGCGACCGAGCTCGCGGAAGGACCCACCTTCAGCTACGGCGCGACCAAGCGGCTGCTCCACGCGGCGTTCGGGGGGACCGCGGAGTCGCAGATGATGCACGAGCGACGGGCCGCCGTGGAGGCCGCGCGTCGCGACGAGCTCGCCGAAGGGATCCGCGCGTTCAAGGAGAAGCGGCCGCCGAAGTTCCCGCCCCCGGCGTAATCGCACGGTCCGCCGGCCCGTGCCACGGCCGGGCGAGCTTCGCTTCCAGCGCGGCGCGCACGGTCGGCCACTCGGGAGCGAGGAGGCTGTAGTAGACGGACGTGCGGTACGAACCGTCGCGCCGCCGAAAATGGTCGCGGAGGATCCCCTCGCGCACGGCGCCGAGCCGTTCGATCGCCCGCTGGGACCGTCGGTTCCGAAGGTCGGTCTTCAACTGGACCCGGTGGCAGCCTTCGTCTTCGAAGGCATACCGCAGCCCGAGATACTTCAGCTCCGTGTTCACGGGCGTACGCCACACCGAGGGAGTGAGCCAGGTGCCGAGCTCGACCGCGTGATCGGGCCGGTCGATTTCGAGATACCGGAACATGCCGAGCACCGCGCTGTCCGCTCGGGCGAGGACGGTGAATGGGAGGACGTCACCGGCGGCTTCCCGCGCGAGCAGCTCCTCGACCAGGGCCTGCATCTCCCCTTCCGTCCGGCCCGGACCGATCCGCAAGTACCGCCAGATTTCCGGGTCGCGACCGGCCCGGGCCAGGTCCGTCACGTGGGCCCGCTCGAGCGGGACCAGGTCGACGAACCGTCCGCGCAAGGTCACCGGACGTTGGAACCCGATCGGCGCCACGGCGAGCGGGAAGCCGGGCACGGAATAACGGCGACGGGCGGGGGCGGCTCAATCGGGGGTGGGCGTTGCGCTCCAGGGCCGCTCGAGCTTCGTCTCGAGCTCGGCCTTCACCGAGGGCCACTCCGGGGCGAGGAGGCTGTAGAAGACCGACGAGCGGTAGTGGCCGTTCTCGAGCCGAATGTGCTCGCGCATCACCGCCTCACGGATCGCGCCGATCCGCGCGATCGCCCGTTGGGACCGCTCGTTCCGCGCATCGGTCTTGAAGAACACCCGGTGCGCCCCCTCCGTCTCGAAGGCGTGCCGGAGGAGGAGGTACTTCGCTTCGGTGTTGAACGGCGTGCGCCAGAAGCGGCGGTCGAGCCACGTCCCCCCGATCTCCACGGCGTCGTTCGGCCGATCGATCGAAAGATAGCCGGTCATCCCGACCGCGCGCCGGTCGGAGGCTTGGAGGATGGTGAAGGGAAGGTCGGAGCCGTTCGCTTGCCGTTCGAGAAGGCGAGCGATCCGCCGTTCGGTGTCCGCGATCGTGGTGCCCGGTCGCTCGAGAAGATATCGGCCGACCTCCGGATCGCGGGCCGCCGCCAGCAACGCATCCCGGTGGGCGGGGTCGAGCGGCACGAGCCGCACGTATCGTCCCTCGAGCGTGACGGGAGGGCGAAAGCTCTCTCCGCGCATCCCGCGGCGCAGCCGGCGCCGCGATTTAACCCCGACGACGCCCGGTCCGGCGGGCCGACGGGCGCGACCGGGACCGCCGTGTCTCGCCCTCGGCCGGTGGACGTTAAATAACGCCGCAAGGTCGCAACCGGTGCCGGGGGTCCGGAGGAACCACTGACCGTGCAAGCGGGCGTTACCACGTTCCTAGTATTCGTCCTGATCGCGGCGGCATTTGGGGGAGGTTCCCTGATCGCGAACCGAATGCTCGGCGCGAAGCGCCGCAAGTCCTACCTCCAGCTCACCACCTACGAGTGCGGGGAGGAAGCCGAGGGGGAGGCACAGATCGATTTCCCCACCCAGCACTACACGTTCGCGATCGTCTTCGTGGCGGTCGACGTGCTCGGCTTCGTGCTCGCGCTCTGGGGCCTGACCTTCCGAGGCGTGAACTCGGGCTGGTACCCGATCTTCATCGCGACGGCCTTTACCGGCCTCGCGATCGCCGGTATCTACTACGCGCTGAGCGGAGAGAAGAGGTGGGTCGTATGACGGCGACCCCCGCGGCGGTCGCGCCACCGAAGAACGCCTCCAAGGTCGAGAGCCATCGCGCGGACGCGGAACTTCCGATGGCCGGCGAGCCCGCGGTCCCGTTCCTTGAGATCGAGGCCCTCCGGGCCCGCGAGTTCATCCCCGCGGCGAAGGAGGCGCTCACCGACCTCATCGCCGAGCAAGGCCAATCGAAGCTGATCCGGCCGGTCTTCAACTGGGCGGGGCGCAACTCGCTGTTCCCGTTGCACTGGGGCCTCGCCTGCTGCGCCATCGAGTTCGCCGCGGCGTTCGGGGCCCGCTGGGACGCCGAGCGGTTCGGCGTCGTGCCGCGTTCCTCCCCGCGGCAATCCGACCTCATGATCGTCAACGGGACCGTGACCTGGAAGGTCGCGCACAAGCTGATCACACTCTACGAGCAGATGCCCGAGCCCAAGTGGGTCATCGCGATGGGGAACTGCGCCACGGGCGGTGGCCCGTTCCGTACCGCGTACTCGGTCGTGCCGGGGGTCGACAAGCTCGTCCCGGTCGATGTTTACATCGCGGGCTGCCCGCCGCGGCCCGAGGCGATGCTCGACGGGATCCTTCTTCTGGAAACCCTCATCCGCGAACGCAAGGAGTAGACGCCCGGGGCGCCACGGGGTCGGACGGAGGTCGAAGTGAAGCCCGAGGACCTGGCGCGCAGCCTCCCGCCCGTTCTTGCCCCGGTGCTGCTGGGCGTCGAGGCGTTCCCCGGGTTCGCGGCGCGGGTGCGCTTCCGTCGGGAAGGCGCCCTCGACGTGTTCCGGGCGATCCACGATCTCGGCTTCACGCACCTCGCGATGATCGGCGGGATCGACTGGGTCGACCACCGGGAGGTCATCTACACCGTCTGGTCCGACGAGGCGCGCACGTACCTGCTTCTGTCGACAGACGTGCCGGCGGACGACCCCCGGGTCGAGTCGGCGGTCCCGGTCTGGCCGAGCGCGAACTGGCACGAGCGGGAGGCCTGGGAGCTCGTCGGCATCACGTTCGATCACCACCCGGATCTGCGCCATCTCCTGACGCCCGACGGGTACGCCTTCCACCCCTTACTCCGCTCGTTCAAGATCCACGAGCCCGAGGAGCTGGAGGTCAAGACGCGCCATGTCTGAGATGTGGCTCAACATGGGGCCCCAGCACCCCATGACCCATGGATTGTGGAACCTGCGCGTCCACATCGACGGCGAGGTGATCCGCGACGTCGATCCCGAGATGGGCTACCTCCACCGCGGGATCGAGAAGCTCAGCGAGGACCGGCACTACAACGAAGTGGTCACGCTGATGGACCGGACCTGCTACGTCGCCGGCCTCGCCTGGGAGCACCTCTACATCCTGGCCTCGGAAGAGGCGCTCCACATCGCCCCGCCCGAGCGGGCCCAGTACCTGCGCGTCCTCTGCGAGGAGTTCCAGCGGATCGCTTCGCACCTGATGTGGTACGCCGCCTTCGTCCAGGATATCGGTCTCATGACCCCGTTCCTCTACGGCATGCGGGACCGGGACCTGATCCTCGACCTGTTCCAGAGTTACACCGGCGCCCGGATGACCTACGAGTACATGCGGGTCGGCGGGGTGCGCAACGACGTCCCGCCCGGCTTCACCGACCGCGCGCGTCAGGTGCTCGACTGGCTCGAGCCTCGGTTCGTGGAGTACGACCAGCTCACGCTCGGGTCCGATATCTTCCACAAGCGGTGCGACAACCTCGGGGTCCTCCGGGCCAACGACTGCGTCACGCAGGGGGTCACCGGTCCGATGCTCCGGAGCGCGGGCCTCAAGCGCGATTTGCGCAAGGACCGGCCGTACGCGGTCTACGACCAGCTGGACTTCGAGGTGGCCCTCGCCGATACCGCCGATGTCACGGGCCGCTATCTGGTCCGTCTCGAGGAGATGCGCCAGTCGGTACGGATCCTCCGCCAGGTCCTCGACTGGCTCGACCGCCATCCCGGTCCGGTGATGGCCAGCCAGCTGCCCCGCTGGCTCGGGGCTCCCTATGCACCCGTCGGACGGGAGGGCTACCTGCTCAAGCGGAACTACCCGAAGGGGGTTGGTTTCTCGGCGGTCGAGGAACCCCACGGCGAGGCCCTCGCCTACGTGGTGAACGAGGGCGGGGAGCACCCGTATCGCGTGAAGTTCCGCTCGCCGGTCTACGCGAACATCGCCGCCGCCCGGCACTACCTCGTCGGATACCGGGTCGCGGACATCCCGCCGATCATGGGCAGTGTCGACATCTGTGTCGGGGAGGTGGACCGGTAGCCGGCCCGCATGTCGAACGCCACCCTCTACTCGGTCTCCTACGACCTCGTCCACGCCGTCCTGTTCGCCATCGGCTCGGTCCTCCCGGCCCCGCTCCACGGCTGGATCGAGTCGGACGGCCTCGTGACGGGCCTTGCGGTCCTCGTGTTCGGCGTGATCCTGCTCGCCGCGAGCATGCTCAACACCATCCTGCTGATCTGGTGGGAGCGGAAGCTCCTCGGTCGGTTCATGGACCGCCGTGGCGCGATGCATGTCGGCTACGCCGGCCTCCTCCAGAACTTCGCCGACGGGTTCAAGCTGTTCCGCAAGGACACGGTCCGACCGCGCGAGGCCGACCCGCTCGGCTTCGTGACCGGCCCGACCGCCTACATGGTCACGTCGATGATCATGTTCGGGATCCTGCCGATCTCCTCGGGGTGGAACTCGGGGGCCCTCCCCCTGAGCCTGCTCCTCGCCCTCGCGGTCTTCTCGTTCGCGCCGCTGTTCATCTTCGTCAGCGCCTGGTCGAGCAACAACAAGTACTCGCTCATGGGCGGCATGCGCTCGGCGGCTCAGATGATCGCCTACGAGGTGCCCCTCCTCCTCGCGGTCGTCGCGGTCGTCATCGTCGCGGGGAGCTTCGACCTCACCACGATCGTCTATGAGCAGCAGAACTACTGGTTCTGGGGCCCGCTCTTCGTGGCCCTGGTCGTGTTCGTGGCGGGCATGCTCGCCGAGATGGAACGCATTCCGTTCGACCTTCCCGAGGCCGAGGCGGAGCTCGTCGAGGGGTGGAACACCGAGTATGGGGGCATGCTGTTCGCGTTCTTCATGCTGGCCGACTACCTGCGGGCGCTCGTCGGGAGCATCCTGGTCGTCCTGCTCTTCCTGGGCGGCTGGACGATGCCGAGCTGGGTCCCGAGCGTGGCGACCTCGTTCCCCCTCGCGGGGATCGTCTGGTTCATGGTCAAGACCTACGCCGTCTTCGGCGTGTTCATCTGGATCCGAGCGTCCCTGCCCCGCGTACGGACCGACCAGCTCCTGCGGGTGGGCTGGAACCGGATGATCCCGCTGAGCCTGCTCAGCGTCTTCCTCGCGGCGGCGCTCGTCACGGTGAAGTGCCTTCCCGTGTTCGGCTGCGTCCCCTCGCCGGGGATCTAGGAGGAACAGGGATTCACGATGACCGATTCCACCACGACCGACGAAACGACCAACGATACGACCACCGGCGGCTCGGTGCTGTGGGTCGCCCGGCCCATGGCCACGGCGGCCCGGCAGTTCGCGAAGAGCCTCTTCCGCCCGTCGACGATCGTCTACCCCTATGAGCGGCTCGAGGACCCGAAGTTCCGGGAGAAGGTCGAGGTCGCGTCGGGCAAGCCGATCGGCGTCGGCCAGATCTGGGACAACTACCGCGGCGTCCACGCGCTGAACATCGCGACCTGCATCAGCTGCAACCTCTGCGCGTTCTCCTGCCCTGACATCTGCATCGACATGGTGACGGTGCCGGGCGGCGACCCGAAGCACCCGAAGAAGTGCCCGCAGATCGACTACGGGAAGTGCAGCTTCTGCGGGTTCTGTTCGGACGCCTGCCCCGAGGGCTGCCTCACCATGACGACGCGCTATGGCCTGACCACCTCGAAGCGCGCCGAGATGGTCTACTCGCCCCAGCGGCTCTACGACGTCTATCGCACGAAGCTCCCGATGAACCCGATCCGGCTCGCCCGGCCGGAGAACGAGGACTCGATCCTGCTCGACCCGCCGCTCTGCATCGGATGCAACGCCTGCGCCCGGGACTGCCCCACGCAGTGCATCACGATGCTCGACGTCCCGAAGCCCGAGGCGAAGCCGGGAGAGAAGCTCCCGAAGCGGATCTGGAAGGAGCCGGTCGTCAACGACTCCGACTGCGTCCGCTGCGGGACCTGCATCAGTGTCTGCCCGAAGGAATGCCTGTTCTGGGGGACTCGCAAGTGATTCTCGAGGAACTGGCATTCCTCGTCCTCGCCCTGGTCGCCATCGCGACCGCGATCGCGGCCCTCCTGGTCCGGGAGCTGGTCCACACGATCCTCTGGATCGCGGTGTTCTTCGTCGACCTCTCGGCGATCTACTTCCTGCTCGAGGCGCCGTTCCTCGGGGTGCTGCAGCTCGGGGTCTACGCCGGCGCGGTCACGGTGCTGCTCCTCTTCGGCATCATGGTGACCCGTAAACGGATCTTCTCTCGGGAAGCGGCCACGGGGATCGGCGCGGTGCCGTTCGCGCTCGCGGTCGTCACGTTCATCTTCATCGTCTCGGTGGTCGGCGAATTCCCGAGCTCGGCCGGGACGATCCACGCGTACAGCCCGGCGGACCTCTCGCAGAACCTGTTCAACGTGAACGGACCCTGGCTCCTCCTCCTCGGCCTCATCATGCTGGGGGCGGTCGCCGGCGCGATCTACCTCGTCCGGGAGGGCCGCGAATAGCGGCAAGGGGACCGACCGATGACCGACCTTCCGCTCGTGGGGTTCATCGGCCTGTCGGCCGCGCTCCTCGCGATCGGCCTCTTCGGGATCCTCACCCGGCGGAACTTCATCCTGCTCCTGATCGCGATCGAGATCGCGATGAACGCGACGATCCTGAACTTCGTCTACTTCGCCGCCTACACCGGCGGCACCGCCGGGCTCACCGGGCAGTCGATCGCGGTGGTCCTCGTCGGGTTCGCGGCGACCGAGGTGGCGGTGGGCCTCGCGATCGTCCTCGCGCTCAACCGGCTGAAGGGCACGATCAACGTCGCACAGGCGACGGAGCTCAAGCTCTAGGAGGGGGAGAAGATGGCCGGTTTGAGCGGGATCCTCGAGTGGGCGTTCCTCGTCCCGCTGCTGATGGTGATCTCGTTCGTCGTCGTCGGCCTCGCCGGGACGCGGCTCAAGCGGCTCGAGTACGGGGGCTGGATCGCGGTCCTCTTCGCCGGCGCCGCGCTCGTCGTCGGGGTCCTGGTCGCGGCCGCCGAGATGCTGAGCCCCGGCCAGTACGTCAACGTCCAGTACACCTGGTTCCAACTGCCGCCGGCCGCCGGCACGTTCCCGAACGGCTTCCGGCTCGTCGCGGGGACGCTCGTCGACCCGATCTCGGCCCTCATGCTCCTCGTGGTGACGGTCGTCGGCTTCCTCGTGATGCTCTACTCGATCGAGTACATGCACCACGACCGGGGGCTCGCGCGGTACTACGCCGAGCTCTCCCTGTTCCTGGCCGCGATGACGGGGCTCGTCATCGCGAACAACCTGTTCGAGTTCTTCCTCTTCTGGGAGCTGGTCGGCGTCTGCTCCTACTTCCTCATCGGCTTCTACTACGAGAAGCCGAGCGCCGCGAGCGCGGCGAAGGAGGCGTTCCTCGTCACCCGGGTCGGCGACGTGATGTTCCTCCTCGGGATCTTCCTCTACTTCTACACCTACGCGCTCGCAGGCCCAGGGAACGGCTGGGCGGCGAGTGGCTTCGTCTTCACGAACGGCAACCAGCCGTTCCTCGCCGGCGCGATGGGAGGGAACTCGACCCTCCTCACGGTCGCGGGGATCATGATCCTGGGCGGCGCCGCGGGGAAGAGCGCCCAGTTCCCGCTCCACGTCTGGCTGCCCGACGCGATGGAAGGCCCGACGACGGTCTCCGCGCTCATCCATGCCGCGACGATGGTCGCCGCAGGGGTCTACCTCCTCGCGGTGACGAGCCTCTTCCTCGGGTTCACCGCGACCGACCAGCTCCTGATCGTCGCGATCGGCGGGTTCACGACGTTCTTCGCCGCGACGATGGCGGTCGTCCACTCCGACATCAAGCGCGTGATCGCCTATTCGACCATCAGCCAGCTCGGCTACATGGTGCTCGCCGTCGGCGCCGGCTTCGCGATGGTCGGCCTGTTCCACCTCTTCACGCACGCGTTCTTCAAGGCGCTCCTCTTCCTCGCCGCCGGCTCGGTCATCCACGCCATCGGGACGCAGGACCTGTTCAAGATGGGCGGGCTGCGCAAGCCGATGCGGATCACGGCCGCGGCGTTCGCGATCGGAGGGCTCGCGCTCGCCGGCATCCCGCCGTTCGCAGGCTTCTGGAGCAAGGACGACATCTTGGGAGGGGTCTATTCCCAGCTCGGGACCCACCCGCTCTACTGGCCGTTCTTCCTGCTCGCGTTCGCCGCAGTCTTCCTGACGGCCTACTACATCTTCCGCGCGTGGTTCCTCGCCTTCTCGGGCGACGGACCCCGCGATCCCACGCTCCCCCACGCGCACGAGGGCAGCTGGGTCATGCAGGTTCCCCTCATCGGCCTCTCCGCCCTCGCGGTGGGCTCGGGGCTCCTCATCTTCTGGCCGAACTTCCAGAGCCTGCTCCTGAACGGCGCGGGCGCAGCGGGGATCCCGCCCGTCTTCGGGCCGACGGACCTGGCCCTCTCGGGGATCAGCGTGACCCTCGGGGTCGCGGGGATCCTCCTCGCCTGGCGCCTCTGGGGGAATGGGCGGGTCTACGTGCTTCCGGAATCGAGCTGGGCCCAGCCGGTGCGGCGCCTCCTCCTGAACCGCTACTACTTCAAGGTCGGGTACGACTGGATCGGCCAGCGCGGCGTCTACTCCGTCGCGCGCGCGGCCGACTTCGTCGACCAGTTCGTGATCGACGGGACCGTGCACGGCTTTGAGCGGATGTTCGCCGCGCTCTCCGAGCGCCTGCGCCGTATCCAGTCCGGGGTCGTGAGCGACTACGCCGCGTACGTCGTGGCCGGTCTCATCGCCGTCTTCGTCCTGCTGCTCCTGGTCGCGCCGTACCTCGTCACCCTCGTGGGAGGAGCGTAGAAGGGGCCATGTTGCCGCTCATCTCGCTCATCCTCGCGACCCTGGTCCTCGGGACGGTCGCCACGTTCTTCGCGGGCGCACGGTCCCGCTGGGTCGCGCTCGCCACCTCGGTCGTCTTCCTCCTAGAGGTCGCGGTCCTCTTCGTCAACTACTCGGGCTGGCCGGGGTACAACGGGGCCCTCGTACCGGGCTTCTCCGAGAGCGAGTCATACTCCTGGATCCACCTTTCGTGGCTCCAGATCAACTACACGGTCGGGGTCGACGGGATCTCGCTCGTCATGATCCTGCTCACCGCGATCCTACAGATCGCGACGGTGATCTACTCCTGGGCCGAGGAACGACGGCCCGCCGCCTACTTCGGCCTCGTCCTCCTCACGTGCCTCGGGTCGTTCGGCGTCTTCGTCGCGCTCGACATCCTCCTGTTCTTCCTCTTCTGGGAAGCCGTCCTCGTCCCGATGTTCTTCCTCATCGGGTTCTGGGGCGGGCCGCGCCGCCGCTACGCGGCGCTGAAGTTCTTCGTGTACACCCACGTCGCGTCGATCGTGATGCTCGTCGGGCTGCTCGCCCTCGTCTTCTACTCGGGCGCCTCGAGCTTCGACTTCAGCTCGGTCTACGCCGCCGCGCGGTCGCTCGCGCCGGTGCCCCAGACGTTCCTCTTCCTCGCCCTGTTCTTCGGCTTCGGGGTCAAGTTCCCGATGGTGCCGTTCCACACGTGGCTTCCCGACGCGCACGTCGAGGCGCCGACCGGGGGGTCGGTCCTCCTGGCGGGGCTCCTGCTCAAGCTCGGCGGGTACGGGCTGATCCGCTGGGCCGTCGAGGTCCTCCCGAACGGATTCCACGTTTCCCAGCCGATCCTGTTCTTCATCGCCTTCCTCTCGATCGTCTGGGGCTCCGTCCTCTCGCTCTCCCAGCGGGACCTGAAGCGGCTGGTCGCCTATTCGTCGATCAACCACATGGGCATCGTGCTGCTCGCGATCGCGCTCGACTCCTCGCTCGGGCTGATCGCGGCGGTCCTGCTCATGTTCGCCCACGGGATCGTCAGCGGGCTCCTCTTCATGACGTCGGGGAGCGTGCACCACACCTTCGGCAGCCGGGACATCCCGGCGATCGGCGGGATCACGCCGACCACCCCGGCGCTCTCCACGATGATCATGGTCGGGTCGCTCGCGTCGCTCGGCCTCCCGGCGCTGATCAGCTTCCCGGCCGAGTTCACCGCGCTCCTCGCGACCTGGAACGGGCTCGGCTACTGGGTCTTCGTCCCGCTCGGGATCCTGGTCGTGACCGCGGCGTTCTACCTGTGGATGATGCAGCGGATGCTCTTCGGTCCCCCGAAGGGGGTCCCGATCGGGGCGCACGACGTCCCGTGGTACGAGGGCGTCGGCATGGGGATCCTCGTCGCCTTTACCGTCCTGTTCGGGGTCTTGCCGGGTCTTCTCGTGAACGTGATCGTAAGCTCGCCCATCAAGGGCTGGCCGGGGCCGTAGGACCATGGATCTCGGAAGCTTCGCCGGTCCCTTCCTGCCGGAGATCCTGCTCCTCGCGGGGACGCTGTTCATCTTCCTGCTCGATGTGGTCGGGGTCCGCTCGACCGAACGGGTCGGTGCGGTCGCAGTCGCCGTCACGGGCCTCGCACTCCTGTTCGTCATCGCCGACCTCGGCTTCGCCCCGCTCGCGTTCCTCGCGACGATCCCCGCGGGCCAGATCGATGCGGCCGGGACCGGCTCCGCGCTCTACGCGTTCACGTCGCTCGGCCTCATCTTCCAGGCGGTCTTCCTGCTCGCGACGTTCCTCGTCAGCCTCGCCTCCCTGAGCCGCCCCAGCCAGGACCGGGGGGCTCCGATCTTCTTCGGGCTCCTGGTCCTCGCGACCCTCGGCATGCTCCTGGTCGCGATCGCGAGCGACCTCGTCTTCCTCCTCCTCGCCATCGAGGTGACGAGCCTCGCGACCTACCTCCTGGTCGGCTACACGCGCAAGGATCCCCGCTCGCTCGAGGCCGCGATGAAGATGTACGTCATCGGGGCGCTCTCGACGACCCTCTCGTTCTTCGGCGCGTCGCTCCTCTACGGAGCGTATGGCACGACCAACCTCGCCGCGATCGCCCATGTCGGCGGCGCGGGCGGCGTCCCGGTCCTCGTGCTCCTCGGCTACGGATTCCTGATCGTCGGCCTCGCCTTCAAAGCGACCCTCGTCCCGTTCCACGCCTGGGCGGTCGACGTCTACGACGGGGCGCCGACGGACGTCACCGCGTTCCTCGCCGGCGGCTCGAAGAAGGTCGGGATCTTTGCCTTCTTCCTGGTCTTCCTCGCCCCGATCCTCTTCGTTCGGACCGGCACGGGCTCGCCGTTCGCGAACGGCGCGATCGCGCTCGGCCCGATCCTCCAGATCACCCTCGGCGTCCTCGCCGTGCTCACGATGACCGTGGGGAACATCCTCGCGCTCCTGCAGAAGGAGATGAAACGGATGCTCGCCTACTCCTCGATCAGCCAGGCCGGGTACATGCTCATCGGCATCGCGGTCGGCACCGCGCCCGCCCTCGCGGGGGCCACGCTCCAGATCTTCGCGCACGTCTTCATGAAAGGCGCGGCCTTCCTGTTGGTCGCCGGGGTCACGGCGTGGGGCATCGGTCCCCTGATCGACGACTACCGGGGGCTCGGGACGCGCCGCCCGGTCGTTGGCGTCGCCTTCGCCCTCATGCTCCTGAGCCTCGCCGGTGTCCCCCTCACGATCGGCTTCGTCTCGAAGTTCGTGCTGTTCAGCGCGGCGGTCCAGGCCCAGGGCTACTTCGTCTGGCTCGCCGTCGCGGGGCTGCTCAACAGCGCGCTCTCGGTGTTCTACTACGCGCGCGTGCTCCGCGTGATGTTCTTCGAGGAGCCCGCGGCCGAGAAGTTCCCGGCCGGGGCGATCGTCGGCGGCTCGGGGCCGAGCGAGCTCCCCGCCGGCGGCTTTGGCTACGGGCGGGCCGCGGCGATCGCGATCGCGGTCATCGCCATCGTGGCGGTCGGGATCTACCCCCAGCCGGTGCTGGGCGCGATCCAGGCGGCCGCGCAGCACTTCGTGGCCGTCGGGGCGTGAGCCCGTGGAGCGATTCGAGGTCGCGGTCGTCGGGGCGGGGCCCGCGGGGTCCCTGGCCGCCCAGGCCGCCGCCGAAGGCGGCGCCCGCACGATCCTCTTGGACCATCGCCCCGAGCTCGGCCATCCCGTCCAGTGCGGAGAGTTCCTCCCTTCCGCCCGGGAGCTCCTCGACCTCTTCCCCGAGCCGGCGCTCGTGGCGGCCGCGTTCGATGTCCCGTCGAACACCGTGCTCCGCGAGACCCGGTCGATGACCTGCATCTCGCCCTACGGCCACCGGTTCCGTTTTCCCCTGGAAGGGTGCACCGTCTCGCGGCGGGCGTTCGATAAGGCGCTCGCCCTGCGCGCGGAGGGAGCGGGCGCGGAGCTTCGCTTTCCGGTCGGCGTCACCGGCGTGCACGGCGACATCGTCCGGTGCGCGGACGGGCGGGAGATCCGCGCCGACGTCGTGATCGGGGCCGATGGCCCGATGTCGACGGTGGCCCGTTCGGTCGGCTTCGTCCCGGAACGGGTGATGTTCCGCATGATCACGGCGACCGTCGACGGCCCGCTTTCCGACGAGATCGACCTCTACTTCGGTCGGTCCGCCCCCCGGGGCTATGCCTGGCTCTTCCCCCGGGCGAACGACCTGAACGTGGGGCTCGGGGTCCGGGCGGTGCCCCCGGGCGCCTCGCTCGACCGCCTCCTCGACCGGTTCCTCTCGGCGCAGGGGCTCGGCCCGGCCCGCGAACGGACGCGCTGGTGGGTCCCCGTGGGGCCGCCCCCGGCCCGCCTCACCTTCGGTCGTGCGCTCCTCGCCGGGGATGCCGCGAACCTCGTGATGGCGACGAACGGCGGCGGCATCCCGACGGCGATGCTGAGCGGCTGGATGGCCGGGACCGCGGCCGCCCGCCATGTGCGGACGGGGACGCCGCTCGAGGAGTATGACCGGGCCTGGCGGTCGGTCCTCTACGCGCCGCTCGCCCGGGCGGCCCGCCTCCAGCGCCTGGGCGACCGAGTGGCCGGGTTCGATTCCCTCCTGGCCCTAGGCATGCGATATATCGGGGCGCCGGGTCTGGAGGCGATGATGCGGCTGCGCTGGCCCGCCCGTCTCGGAGGGAACTCATGACGGAATCCCCTCGCTCCCCGCCGGGCGTCGAGGCGGCGTCGCTCGATGCGCTGGTCGCGCAGACCCTCGGCGCGGCGACGGCCGCGGAACTGTCGACGGTGCTCCCGCCGCTCGTCCGCGACGTCGCGGACATCGACTGGCGGCTCAACCAGGTCCTCGGGTCGACCTACGCCCAGCTGACGGAGGCGGCCCGCTACGCCTGCTCGACCGGGGGCAAGCGCGTCCGACCGCTCCTGATGGCGGCCGCGCACCGGGCGCTCGGCGCCGAGTCGACCGGCCCGATCCATTCGCTCGCCGCCGCGTTCCAGCTGATCCACACCGCGACGCTCGTCCACGACGACGTGATCGACCACTCCGAGACCCGGCGGGGCCGACCGTCGATGCCCCGCACGTTCGGGATGCCGCTCGCGATCGTGACGGGCGACTACCTGTTCGTCCGGGCCTTTGAGCTCGCGGCGGACTACCCGAAGTCGATCATCCTGCGCTGTGGCGAGGCCTGCGCCGACCTCGTGGAGGGCGAGGTCATCCAGGAGGCCTCCCGGTTCGACCTCTCGAGCGGCCGGGAGCACTATTTCCGCGTCGTCGAGCGGAAGACCGCAGCGATCATCGCGGCGGCCCTCGCGTCGGTCGCCGAGTTCTGCGAGAAGAGCGCGGTCGTGATCAACGCCCTCGAGATGTACGGCAAGGCGCTCGGGATCGCCTTCCAGATCCGGGACGACCTCCTCGACGTCTACGGCGACCCCGACCTCCTCGGAAAACCGCTCTTCACCGACCTGCGGGAGGGGAACCCGACCTTGCTCTCCCTCGCGGCCTACAGCCAGCTCGACGCGCGCCACCAGTCCGAGTTCGAGAGCCTCTTCCAGCTGCGCCGCAAGCGGACGAAGCACCTCCTGCGTCTGAAGGAGCTCACCGACCTCACCGACGCCGCGACCACGGTCGCCGCGGAGGCGACCACGTGGACCGACCGGGCCGTTCGTTCCCTCGACCCGATCCCCGAGGGACCGTACCGCCAGCTCCTCGAGCGCCTCGCCCACGGAGCGGCCGAACGGCGGTTCTGAACCGCCCGCACGTCGAACGAAAGCTACATCTCCCCTTCCCCGGCTCTCGCCGGTCGAGCGCCCGGGACCATGAGCACCTCCGTCGCCAGCGGCACCTCTTCCGGGGAG
>JAKACD010000095.1 GCA_021821785.1 Thermoplasmata archaeon | reverse complement strand
AGATCGAAGTGCCGGAGCCGTTCCGCTTCTTGTCGGCGGCCGTTCATGCTGCGCCGGAGGTCCGTCGCCAGCTCCTGCGCGTTCTCGGCGGCGGTGCGGTACCGTTCCACGCCGAGCGCCTTCCGCACGGTCTCGAGGCGGTCCTGCGGTCGCGCGGCAAGGATGTCGCGCATCCGCTCCTGCGGTACGTAGACGGCCCACCGCCAGAGGTCCGAGTGCGCCTGCGGATTGGGGTTGTCCGGGAAGCCGAGGATCTCAATGACCCGTTGGCGGAGCTCCGTGGCGGAGTAGGTCGTCTCGGCCCCGTCGACCCGGAAGGCGATCTTCTCCGGCTCGAACGACGTCTTGCCCCGGCGGTTGACCCGCCGGAAGCGGCGGGAGATCCGGTAGCGGTGCTCGGCATCCTCGAGCTCGACGTCGACCTCGGCATGCGGGGCATTGTGGCGCACGAGGTAGGCGGCATCGACCTCGGCGATGCCGAAGAGCGCCATCTCGATCGCGTAGAGAAGGCTCGTCTTTCCGGCACCGACATCCCCCGAGAGGAGGGTCGTGCCCGGTGGGAAGTGGACCTCCCCGTGCACGTAGCTGCGGATGTTCCGGACGCGGACCCGTCGTAGCTGCATCGACGCGACGGCCCCCTACCCGCCGCCCTCTTCCCGGACCCCCAGGAGGCGGCGTGCGCTCGCGATGCGGGCGTTCGAGTAGTCCTGCCGGGACTCCCCTTCCGCCTTCGGCAGCCCGAGCTCGCGCAGGAGCTCTCGGACCCGGCGCTCTCCTTCGGCGCCGTCCAGCCACGGGGCCTCGGGCCGGCTCGCGTCGAGCAGCTCGCGCAGCGCCGTCCCTTCGACGTCCGACTCGCTGACCGAGGGGGTCCCGTCCGGTCCTGGAGGAAGCAGGTCCCGCACATCCCAGTGGACGCTCCCGGCCTCCTTGCCCGCCGATCGCGTCACTTCGGTCAGCTCGAGACTGGCCACCGTGCCGTCCGCGAGGGTCCCGTGCACCCGGGGGAACACGAGGGTCCCGCGGGTCGCCTCGGCATGGACGCGCTCCCGGAGCTCGGTGCGCGCCTCCTCGACGCTCTTTCCCGAGACGTCGACGTCGACGAGCCGGACGATGTCTCGTGGCGCCGTATCCACGAACTCGGCCGTGGGGACGCCCTGTTCGACGGTGACGATCACGATTCCCTGGTGCGTGCGGCCGGCCTGGCCGTTCTCGAGGTCGGTCCGGCTCGTACCGAAGACGGCCCCCGGGTTCACCAGCAGCCCGCCGCCCGGCCCCGAACCCGAGTACGTGAAGTGGATGTGGCCTCCCGCGTAGTAGTCGCATCCCGTCGGGAGGTCCTCGACCCGGATCCCGTGGATATGCTCCCGCAGCGCGGGGGGGAGGTAATCCTCGACGGCCGCGTGGAACTGGAAGATCTTGAACCCCTTCTCCGCGCGGAACGCCTCCGAGTCGACCGCGCGGAAGTACTCGCGGTCGAGCCCGTGGGAGCGGCCCGAGATCCCGGCGATGCGGGCCCCGGTCGGCTCGTCGACCAGGAACGGCAGGCTCCAGCGCGTGCCCTCGGTGCGGACCGCCTCCGGCGCAACCCGCAGGAAGACACCGGTCTCCGCGAGGACATCGAGCCAGCTCGTGCGGTGGGCGACGTAGTCGTGCGAACCGTAGATCACGTAGATGCGGAATCCCCGGCTGACGAGGCGACGGAGCGCGGCGGCAACGGGGGCGACCTCGCCGGGGTCCGGCACCGGCGTGTGGAAGAGGTCGCCCGAGATCACCAGGAACTCGGCGCCCCGCTCTTCCGCGACCGCGAGGGCGCGTAGGAGGCTCTCGCGCAGGGCGCCCCGTACGGCCGGATCCCGAGGCCACGCGCCCACATGGGCGTCGGCAAGGTGGGCGAAGACGAACCGATCGGGGGCCATCCGGTCTCCCTACGCGGATTTCGGCGCGGAGGTACCGGTCTTCGAGTTCGGGGGCGCCGGCGAGGACGACCCCAGGTCCTGCATTCGCCGACCCATCGCGGCGAGGAGCCCGGCGCCGGCTCCCATCGCGAGGAGTCCCATGAGGAGGAAGTCGTCGCCGCCTCCGCTCACGGCCGGACGCGGGGCCGCGGCCACCGGCGGCGTGAGGGCCGGCGCGCTCGGCGGGACCGGCGCGGGGGCCCGCGACAGGGTGAGGCGGGCGGCCTCGCTCGCCTGCAGCATGCCGTCCATGAGCGCGAACAGCTCGGTCGCCTCCTCCATGGTCATCTGGCGGTTCCGCAGGCGGGCGACGAGGTAGACGTACCGCTGGTTACGCTGCGCGACTCCGCCGGTAGACGACGCGCCCGAGGTCGAGGGATCGGGGGTCACAGTACGGCCCCGAAGCCGCCGTCGCTCTTGAAGAGTTGCGGCCGGCGCCGGCCGCGTGGGGGGGCCGTTATAGCGGCGGGCTCCTTATCCGAGCGATGACGGACTCCGACAGCGCCGCTGCGAACGAGCGGGATCGGCACATCCACGTCCGGCTCGCGGACGAGCGCAGCTCGATCTACGACATGATCACCGAGTACCTGCAGGCGTCGGGCAAGGCCGCGGACTGGTACTGGAGGACCGCGGGGCGGCTCGAAGGGAACGAGGCCGATAATTTCGAGGAGCTGCTCTCGAGCGCGTTCGAGGCCGGGGCGTTCATCGCGCACGACCACCCCGAGGACGTCGAGTTCAAGTGGGTCACCGAGGAGGAGTGCGAGCGGGAGCGCCGCCGCGAGGAGAGCGGCGCGCAGGGCGAGGCCGCGAAGAAGGAGCGGTCGAGCCTGAGCCACTACGCCTGAG
>JAKACD010000031.1 GCA_021821785.1 Thermoplasmata archaeon | reverse complement strand
CAAGGTACAGGATCGCGGTGACGAGATCGCTCAGGCTGTAGTAACCGAGCTGCTGGCCCAGGAGCACGAAGACGACTCCCAGCACGGCCCCTGACCCTGCGCCGTGGGTGGCGGAGCTCATTCGGACCCGTTTGGAACACGTTACAGCCCGCGGGAGAGATTGTTGGCTGAACGTGGATTGCACACAAAGTGTGCAAGACAGGTTTCACACACCCGACTCGAGCCGGAGACGCAATTGGAGAGTCGACCTGCCCCCCTTCCACCGGAAGGATCGGGGCGACATGGCCCCGGCCGCTTTTCCGAGTTAATGTGGGATCAGTAGGGCTCGAGTACGAGCCCCGTGACGTGGGCTATGTCGGGGAAGTCCCGATCTCGCGTCACCAAGGAGTGACCTCCGGCAAGGGCGATACCGGCGCTTAGGATGTCGCCAGTCCCCTTGATTCGCCCCAGATGGGAAAGCTCGGCTCGAATCAGGGCGGCTCTCTCGGCACCCTCCAAGGTAAGGTCGGCAATATGGAAACGAGAAACCCAGCCGCGAAACAGGGCGGCTTGCGTCCGGGACTTCGAGTGAAAGATGCCCGACAGGACCTCATAGACGACGGGGGTCGGAATGACTTTCACTTCGCTCCGCGAATCGAGCTCCTCCACTTTGCGAACTGCCTCGGGCCGGCGGCGGGCCAAGTCGATGAAGAGGGTCGAGTCAAGCGCGACGCCCACGGGACCCTCCTCGACGCCGCGCCTTCGCGCGCGCGATCGCCAGGTCCTCCGCCCGCAGGAGGTCGATGGTGTCGGCGACCTCCTGTGCGGCCTCGGGGGGGAGGAGTTCGAGGAAACTCTTGACTGACGGACGGGCATCCGCCAAGAGGCGATATAGTTCCTGTGAGAAGCTCTCCCCCGGCTTCTTCCGCGACCTCAGGAGCTCGTAGGCCGAACGCTCGAGGCTAATCGTGGTCGTAGACATGCATACGTGGCAATGCATGCATGTCTATTTCAACATTGGCGAGTGCCGTACTACGACTCTCCGATGGAGGGGGTCCTCGATCCCGGTGGCAATCGGGCTTGGAGTCGGTCGGTTGGATCAGATCTTGGTAACCTTCCCTCCTGGCTCCATGCGGGGGACCGTGATAGAGCCCCTGTGGACGTCGAGGCTCACAGATGGTCGTAGGTAGTTCGGCGTGGGCACGGCTTCGGGCTGCACGGTCTTCGACACCTCCTCGTTGGTTTCGTGAACCCGGGCACGGGTCTCGACACTCTCCTGTTCGCGCAGCCCGGCCCTGAGGGCCGGTCGCGCAGATGGACCCGTCGTTGGGGCGGGCACACAGAATTTCGCGCCAGAGGCGCACAGGTCAGATCGACCGCCCGGGCCCGAGTTCACGCCTCCCGCGAGGGGTGGTGGGTGGATATGGGCGCTTTCACGTCCACTGTATTGAGTCGACCTCCCCGCCTTCCACCGGTGCTTCTACACGATTGCAAACCGCTCGGTGGTGCTGCTGGGTATGGCGGATCACCCGGCGTATGACCGGTGGTTCCCCGGACGTCGATCTCGTTGAGAGTTCGCTCCAACGCCGGGCCGGCACGAATTGGTGAACTGGTCGTAAGCTTCCGTACGCCCTCCACGATGGTTGGTTCCGAAGCAACACCCCCCGGTCGGCGGGGGTTGGCTCTCTCAAGCGCCTCCTGAAGGGTGAATCTCCGCTGACGCGAGTGGAACGCAGGTTTAGGCCCGTCCCATTCGGATTTGACCTTAATTTCACGTACGGGAACCCCGTCACCCATCCCTGGGATACCAGCGGCTCCTTCAGAGTTCACGTGACGGTGCCCGACAGCACCGGGCAGGGATGCTATTACGGCATGAGTATCAGCGCGACCTGAGCAAGAACTCGGGCGGTACTGCCGCGTCCGGTGGCCCCGGTAACGGCTCGCGTGGACCGCGGGAACGGAGGGAGATTGAGGGGTCCCCGACAAGCAGACCGAAGCGATCTTAGCTCGACGCATGCCGCCCCGCTTCCGACGGAAGTGGTTTACCGCCCGGGTAGTATCCAACATCATGCAACTACGGCTGGTCGCACGGATCAGCACCGACGATCCCCCGAAGCTTCGCCCCGTCCTCGACGAGATCTCCCGCCGCTTTGAGGGGACGTACCGGACCTCGGTCGAGGGATTCGAGGCCGAGTTCATCCGAGAGGCCCCGAGCGCACGGGACGCCAATCGCGAGCTCCTCAACGAGCTACGACGTGCCGTGAAGAAGACACGGCTTCGGGCCCAGTGGACCCATGGAAAGACCGTCGAGAGCTTCTTCGACTACGTCCCCAAGGGGAAGTCCAAGGTATCGGACGAGACCGCCGCGTCGACGCTCTAGTATCCCCCCTGACCGGGGTCACGGGGTCGTTTTCGCCTAGGGCACCAGGATCCATTCGCCGGGCTCCGGAGGTACCGCCGAACGGGGTCAATGCCCGTTGACGTCGAGATTTTGGGAGGGCGGGACGGTGATCCTCGGGTGACCTAGATGTCCGCCACTAGCACTTCGGCTCAGAGCGCGGCGGCGACCGGATGGGAGGGTGCTGTGAAGGGGCTTCGATGGCGACTGATCTTCTCGATCTTCGTGCCGATCGGATGGCTGAGCCTCACGCTCCTGTACGTGGGGTTCTGGGCCGGTGGGTTCACGCTGTTCCAGAGTGTCATCCTCATCCTGGTCTCGCTGCTGCTCCTGGGTGGCGTGATGGGCGCGGTTTGGGTGGCCTGGGGTCCCCGGTACCGGCACGCGTGGGACTAGGCTTCGGGGAACACTTGTTAGGCTTCTAGGGGTGCGGCCCGGTACCGCAGGGGTCAGCGAGCCCCGGGTCCCCAGTCGTTCGAACCGCGGGCTCGGTCGTTCCCGCGACGGTTAGTTGGACGGGTCTACGCCCACGTTCTGGAGCAGGTGGCGGAACTCGCGGGCCGAGATCCAGGGCACGCGAAGGTACTTTCGGAGGTAGGCGTCCGGAACCCCCAGTCGGCGGGCTTCGACCACCGAGAAGGAGTACGCCTCGACCTCCGTGGGCCGGTCGGCGTACGGAAGGCGAGCGGGCCACAGCTCCCGTCCCTGGCGGCGCTGAAGGATGTGAAGGAACTCGTGGATGAGGTCGAGATAGACATCCAGCGACGGACCCTTCTTGAGATACTGGTGCGACACGACGATCGCGTCGTCGGGGGTCTCCACCATCCGGAACCCTGCCGCCCGCACCTCGCGCGGTGTCCGACGGGGGGCGACGTACATCCAGCCGGGCCCGTCGTTGAGATGCACCCACGTTTCCTTCGCGGTCCGGAGGACCTCCCGGTCGTCCCCCGGGTACTTCCGGAAGGGCGGGGTCCGCTCGAGTCCCCGAAACACGTCGAGGAGCGGGTAGCGGCCGGCCTTCATCGTCGGATCCGGATCGAATTCCGAAGGGGCCGAGTAGCGACGCTTTCGAGGCGCTTCGGTGGGGACGCGAGGGCCAGCGCGCGACGGTGGACTCGGAGCCATTCGTTCGACCCCTCCAGCGGAGTCTTCTACCCTGGGCCGAAGTCGCGGGTTACATCAAGCCTCCGATGACGCCGATGCTGTTCGCCCGGGGGTCGGGGGCGCGGGAAGAGAGCCTATTTGCTGGGCGGGGCGTAGAGCTCCTTCACCAGCCCCATGGTCACCACCATCGACCTCATGGACTTCGTCCACGAGCTCCGGGAGGAGTTCTTCGAGAGCGCGGCGAAGCTGGGGTGGAAGGAGTTCACGAAGGACCGCGGCGTCAGCATGCTCTCCTTCCGCGACGTTTTCCTCCACCTCGCGTACGTGGAGGAGCAGCACGTCACCGAGTTCTGCGAAGGGCGGCCGACGGAGTGGATGCCCGAGGTCATGCGGATCCCGAAGGACCGGTATCTCACGATCGCAGCGGTCCGAAAGCGGCTAGGGGAGGTCCGGCGCATGGGGGATCGGCGGTTCCCGAAGTGGAACACGCCCGAGGAGCTCGCGAAGCCCGCCGTCTGGGTCGCCTCGAAGAAGTACCCGATCCGGCTCTCGCGCGACTCCGCTCTCGCCCAGTGCGTGACGGAGCAGCTGTTGCACCTCGGCGAGGTGGAGGCGATGCTCTGGCAGATGGACGTGGAGCCGCCGAGTACCTTCTGGATCCTCCGCCGGGTGCTCCACGGGAAGTGGCCTCCGCCGAAGTCCGCGCTGGTCCCCGTCCGGATCCGACGCCGATCGTCACCGAGCGGTCGCCCGCCGACCCGCGCGCGACCGCGAAGGTGAGCTCGGCGGATCAGTGACGCGGCCGGGGCGGGGACCGGCCGCCCGCCTGTTCTCCGGGCGCGGCCGTTAGCGATAAGATAAGACTCCCACACGGGTCCGAGCGCGGGAGTCGGAATGACCTCTCGGAGCGAGACAGCCGCTACGGCGGGGAAGGATCGAGGGGGTCCGCTCGGTTGGCTAGGCCACCAGATCGCGCGTCACCCTCGACGGCCGATCCTGCTCTGGGTCGCGATCCTCGCGATCTGCCTGCTGCCCGCGGCGAACGTCGGCTCGGTCATCACGAACAATTTTGCGAATCCCCTCCCCTCGACCGATCAGAGCGTCGTCGCTCAGAACGCCTACAACCAGCAGTTCCCGCACGCCGCGTCGTCGCCCTCCTCATCGATCTTGCTCCTCGAAGCCCCGAACATCGTCGGGCCTGTAGGCCGGAACGCGACCCTCGCCCTGACGGACGCGCTCGCGGCGGACCGTCAGCTGCGGAACGTGAGCTCGGTGGACTCGCTCTATTCGACGTATGCTAGCTACCTGACCGGGCAGGTCGAGCTCGGGTGGTCGTTCTTGGGACCCGCGCTCAGCGCGTCGCCTTCGCTGCCCACCGCGGTCAATGGCACTGCGACCCTGCTATGGGCACCGATCGGGACCTACTACGCGAACTGGAACGCGACGGTCCACACCCTGCCTGCGGGGACCCCCGCCTCGGCCGCGGACCTGCCGGCGTTCAACGCGACGGCCCCCCTGTTCGCGTCGAACGCGACCGAGACCACGATCCTGGGCTACTTCTACAACGGAACGAGCAGCACGCCGGGGTTCAACGCCAGTATCTACAACGGTTGCCTCTCCACGGAAACAGCGCTCGCGTGTGCGGATACCGCGGCCCGCGCCAACCTGGGGCCGGCTCTCCCCACCTTCTTCCCCGCCGGCGCCGCCCTGTTCACCGCCCAGGTGACCCTGGCCGGCCTGGGCGTGGGCAACTGGAGCCAGGCGCTGCCCCGGCAGGCGGTCGCGTCCACCGTCCTGGGGGAGGAGATCGGGCTCCCGCCCTCGTGGCTCCTCACCATCTGGCAGGCCTTCTCGTCCGGCTCGGCGCCCACCGCGGTCCAGGCCGCCGCCTGGGCGCAAGGGATCGTTCGGACGGCGCCCCTCGACCAGCTTCCCTTGCCGATCCCGACCGCGATCCTCCACGGGTTCGTGAGCCAGTCCGGCTCGGCCGAGCTCGTGATGGTCTCGTTCAATGTCGACGACTCGTACTCGGCCAACGGGAGCCTCGTCAACTTCGCCGATGTCACCGAGATCGATCACGTAGCGTCCACGGTGCTGTCGAGCTCGTCCCCGTACTCCTCCATCAAGTACTACCAGACGGGCCCCGCCCCGCTCGATAGCGCGACGAGCTACCTCGCGACCTCCTCGTTGAGCCTTCTCCTCGTGCTCACGGTCGTCGTGCTGCTCGTGATCATGCTGCTCTACTTCCGGGCGCTCGCCGCGCCCGCGCTCGCCTTCGGTATGATCGGGCTCGCCCTCGTCGCGAGCTTCGCCCTCATCTTCGTCGTCGGTCGGCTCGTGACCACGTTCAATTCCGAGATCGAGTCGATCATCCTGGTCTTCCTGATGAGCATCGGGACCGACTACTCGGTCTTCCTGCTCGCCCGCTACCGGGAGGAGCTCGTCCGCGGCACGAACCCGAAGGAGGCGGTCGCGATCACCGTCCGCTGGGCCGGCCAGAGCATCACCACGAGCGGTCTCGCGGTGATGGTCGTGGCGATCGCCCTCACGGTATCGGGGATCAGCTTCCTGAGCCAGCTCGGGCTCACCCTCCTGATCGCGGTCGCCTGCGCGCTCGTGGCCAATCTCACGGTCCTTCCATCGATCCTGGTGCTCGTCGGGCCTCGGATCTTCTGGCCGAACTCGGGGGCGCGCTTCCAGCGGTATGCGGAGCGCCGGACCCGGAACATCGAGACCCACCACGACTCTATCGCCCGGGCCGGCCGAGCGGCGACCCGCCGACCGATCCTGGTGATCGGCGTCATCCTCATCCTGTCGGTGCCGGTCGTGGCGGTCGCGCTTCAGGTACCGGTCTCCTACGACATCACGAACATCGGACTTCCCGCCAGCAACCCCGCCCAGGCCGGGTTCGTCCAGCTCCAGAACGACTTCGGGGCGAGCTACTCGTCGACGAGCTTTGCCCTCGTGACCTTCGCCCAGCCGATCGTCGTCCGCGGCCAGCCGAACGGAACGCTGTTGCGGGAGATCGTCGGGGTACAGGCGGCGATGAACGCGACCCCCGGCGTCGCCTCGGTCACGACGTTCGTCGGGCCCGGGGGCGCGCCGCTCGATGCCTGGCTCAACTTCTCCTACCTTCCCCCCGCGACCCAGATCTCGCTCGGCCGGTCGCTCGGCTCCTACATCGGCGCCGACGGGGAGACCGTCCTGTTCAACATCGCGACCAACGCGTCCGGCTACTCCGCCTCCGCGATCACTGTCCTCGATGCCCTCCAGCAGCACATCGACCAGTACCGGGCCGCGCACCCGGGGATCGCCCAGGTCTACCTCGGGGGCGCGGCGCCCACGACGCAGGACATCCGATCGCTGGTCAACCAGGCCACCGAGGAGATGCTGATCGGAGCGGCGATCGGCCTATTGCTCCTGATGCTGGTGCTTCTCGGCTCCGCGTTCGTTCCGTTGCTGGCCCTTGGGGTCATCGGGCTTTCGATCCTGTGGAGCTGGGCGGCGACCTACTTCGTGGTCGGGATCCTCGAGAACGAGGCGCTGATCTTCCTCCTGCCGCTGATCCTGCTCATCCTGGTGCTCGGGCTCGGGATGGACTACAACGTGCTGCTGCTCACGAGGGTCAAGGAGGAGCGCAGCCTCGGGGACCGGGGCCCCCAGGCGATCCGGGACGCGGTGACCCACGCCGGCGGCGTGATCACCGCCGCCGCCATCATCCTGGGCGGGGCGTTCCTGCTCCTCGGGTTCACGAGCCCGCTCGGGCTCCTCGCCGCGATCGGGCTCGGCATCGGATTCGCGGTGCTCCTCCAAGCGTTCGTCGTCCAGCTGTTCTTCACTCCGGCCGTGCTCACGCTCGGGAAGGACGCGATCTGGAAAGGGCTGCGTCGGTCCAAGTAGTGCCCCTCGCGGCCCCGCTGCCGAGGGCCGAGCGGCGGGAGTGTCCAGCCGGGAGCCTCGCGCGAAGCGACGCACCAAGTTTGTTCCCCCCCACCCCCCCGGGCCCTTCTCCGGCCCAGTTTCGGGGCGGGGCAGGCGTACGATTAAGGCGACCACCCCGGATGGGGGGCATTCCGGGTGCGGGAGGCAAGACGCGAGCGGGCCATGACGACCCCGATAGTCCTCCGACCGATCGGGGTGGTCCGGTCGTCCCTCAAGTCGGTGGAGGACGCGCCCCGGTTCTACACGGAGGACGCTCCGCCCGCGGTCCTGGAGATCCACCCACGTTATCGACGCGCTCTGTTGGGCCTCCGTGCCGGCATGGAGCTGATCGTGATCACCTGGTTGCATCGCGCCCGCCGGGACCTGCTGACAACCTACCCGCGAGGGGACCGATCCCGGCCTCGCCGAGGGGTCTTCCTCACCCGATCGCCGAGTCGACCGAACCCCCTCGGGCTCCACCGGTGCCAGGTTCTCGAGGTGGGCAAGAAGGGGATCTGGATCCGTGCGATCGAAGTGATCGATGGGACCCCGATCGTCGACCTGAAGCGGGTCGTCGAGGTCGCGGACGACTCCTAGCGATCCGAGTTCGTCAAGGCGGCTCCGGGCCAGCGGTGATCGCGGCCCGTGACCCGGTGCGGCCTCCGTGCGCGCGAGAGGAGTCTCTTACCTCATCCGGTCCGCTTCGCGGGCCGGGCGAAGTAGCCCACTCGCGGGTCTCGCGGCGGAAGCTTCGAGAACCAAGGGGGCCGACGCACCACTCCTCTTTCGGGGAGCGCACGGGCCGGGCCGCGCGATACTGCTCCAAACGCCTTAGGGAGTTTTATATATCCACAAGTCTGGTCGCCCTCGAATATGACGACGCCGAGCGTGTCATCGAAGAAGGTCTGGATTCTACCGATAGTTTTGGCGATCGCGGCCCTGATGGTGCTTCCCGGGGGCACCTTCCTGGCCGCCGGGGCGCACAGCGGTGCGCTCTCCAACGCGGGCCTCGCACCGGCGACCGGCGGTACGTCGACCGCCGTAAACTCGGCGCTCACGTCTCCCTTCGGTACTCGGTCCTCCGCCCCTGTGGTCTCTCCCTCCTCGATCCCAGCCGACCTTCAAAGCACGCCATGGATCAAGTCGCTTACCCACCAGACAAAGACGCTGGCTCCTCTTGCTTCCTATCCTAACCTGGCGATCCTCCAGCACGCGACGAGCGCGGCTCCGACCGCCCAGGTGAATCCCTTCTACACGGCGCAACCCGCCCCTCTGGGGCTCGCCGACTACGGACTCGGCGCGACCACCTACTCGTACAACGCCTCGAACTTCCTCGGGCAGATCACCTTCAACTCCGCCCCGAACGTGACCGACCCCGCCTCGACCGGTCTGATCGAGCCGCAGGGCTCGCACCTGGGATACGTCGGGAGCGTCTGGGAGTTCGGCGTCCAGCTCAACACCGTGGCAACGAACATCACGATGCCCGGCGTGGGTGACCGGGGCTTCCTCTGGGCCCAGAACGTCGTGAACTGGAACGACACCGGCATTCACTTCGTCCAGGACACCTGGAACGACTCGATCGGCAGCCGCTTCGCTTTCGGGTATAACTCGATCTACTCGGCCTGCGGACAGAACACGGCCGGAGTCAATCACATCCTCCAGGTGTACGGGGGCGTCCTGCAGTGCGTGCAGGGCTCCGTCCCGGTGAGCCCGGCCTCGTACCCGGTCACAATCCAGCTCTACAACAACGCGTCGGTGAACGCGCAGAACCGGACGACCCTCACCTACGGCTACCGGATCACGGAGGCCGGCACGAACACCGTGTACACGGGCATCGCCTCCCAAGTCGTCTTCAACAACACGGACGGCGCCTCCTGGCAGGCCCCTCCGGCGCCTCCCTACACGCCGGGCTTCACCGTGGACGGCTTCCAAACCGCGCCGTATGGACTGACGCGGGACTCCGAGATCGTCATGGTCGGCGACATCGGCGGGGACAACGCGGTCTTCCGCTCGATGAACGCCTCCGTCAATCTCCAGTATTCGAACACGACGGTGGGCGGCTGGCAGAACGTCCCGTCCGCCTACGACTTCGGCGGGGACACCGGCGAGACGTCGACCGGCCTCGCCGCGACTTGGACAAGCTCGCACACGGAAGTGCTGCACCAGGGACCCGCCATGCTGTACGGCCTCTGGAACGCCGTACCGTGGGCCTCCGTGGCGTCGGGCTCGATCCACGTGGCGGGCTCGATCAGCCCGAACTACGGATTCGTGTTCGTGAGCAACACGCCGCCGATCACGGATCCGTTCGCCGCCGGGGCTCGGGACAACATGAGTTGGCTCCCCACGACCGCCTCGGGCGCCTTCAGCACCTACCTGCCGCCGCTCGGCGCTCCGTGGACCACGCAGTATTACGTGCAGGGATTCGCCGACGGCTACAGCGAGCTGAACGGCACGGCGATCACCGGTACGACGACCGGCTATTCGCTCGCGCTGACCAAGCTGGGGAACCCTTCGGCGCCCGGAACGCTGCGAGCCCCGCTTTATGCCTTCTCGAACGCGCAGGCGCTGAGCCTGTACAACAACCTCACCGGTGGCACGGGGGCGCCGTACACCTTCAGCGACCTGCTCGTCAACACGAACTTCACGTTCAACCACCTAAACGACTACGGCTACGCGACGTTCGAGGTGTTCATGGCTCAGGGCGTCACCGCCCCGATCACCGTGAACAACGTCTACCAGGGGCCGGACTCTCCGCTCGGTACCTACTACGCCCTCGACTACAACTATCCGCCGACCGGGATCGTGATGCCGGCGCCGCAGCTCTTCGGTAGCGCCGACAACATGACGGCGCAGATTAACATCTACGGCGGCGCCGGGGACCGGGTCACGAACCAGACGTCGTATTACGCGGCGGCCGGCTTCGGGCCGATGACAGTGTTCTGGGACGACACGAACGCGGTCGCCATCGAGGACAATTCGACCTTCTCGGGCCAGGGTGTCTACGTCGGCGACTCGATCGGCACCATGGTGTCGCAGGAGACGGTCACCTATGGCGCTCTGGGCGTCCAAGACATCGGATCCTCCCACACGACCGTTACGAACCTCACGGTCGTCAACGGCGGGCTCGGGATCTTGGCCCTCGGCAGTTCCGACGCGACGTACTCCTGGATCAACGTCTCGGCGGCCCTGGGGATTATCGCGGGTGAGGACTTTGGTGCGGGGGCTCAGTACGACCACTACTACGACCTGCCCGGGACGATCGGCCTCACCGTCAATGAGCTGAACGTGACGCAGGGTGGGTTCGGCATGAACCTCACGTTCTCGTCGCAGACAACGGTCAACGCGCTCTCGACCTACGACGCCGGCGGTATCTACTACGCTTCTGGCGGCGCCATGCTGGACGGCACCTTCGGGACCAACTTCAACGGGATCCGCGTCTACGGCGGTGCGGCCTGGGGCGTCGACATGTACAACGCGACGTACACGAACTACACGAACTACGTCCTGTTGAACGCCAACGACTACGCGTCGCTCTGGGATGCGTCGAGCTTCACGAACGTGAACGGGCTCACCCAGGAGAACTACACCGTGGGGGTATTCTCCGGGTATTACGGCGGGAATCTGCTCGACACGTCGTTCAGCAACGTCAACATCCAGGACGCGGGACCCGGTATCGTGCTTTACTTCGCGACCTCGACGACCTTCACTAACCTCAACGCGTCTGCGATCTACGGCGTGCCTGTCTACAGTCCGATCCAGGGCTCGGTCTATGCCTGGGCCGGCGTTGACTTGTTCGACTCGGTGAGCCTCACGCTGACGAATATCGTGGGCTACGGTTCGACCGCGGTTTGGCTGGACGGGGGGAGCGCGGTCACGGGGAGCAACATCCAGGGCAACGGTCTGATCGACTGGTACGCGGTCGAACTGGACTTCGGCTCCGGGGCCACATTCACGGGGGTCTCGGGATCGGATGTCTCGGGTGGAGTGGATCTCTACGCCTATAGTGACGTGACCGTTACCGGGATGACGGGTACCACGGGGGGCGTAGCGGTCGACGCGCAGTACTCCTCGAACGATGTGTTCACCGGCGGGACGTTCACCGCGAACGAGGGCTATTACGGGGTGGGCCTCTACGAGTCCAGTAACGTTCGCGTCTCGAATATCACCGCGACCGGAACTTCCCTCGGAGTTTCCATCTACTATGGAGGCTCGAACGTCGTCACGAATGTCGACGCCTCGAACGACTCGATCGCGGTTTCCGACCTGTACACGACCAGCGACCGGATCAGCGGGATCACGGATGCGAACGCGACGGCTACGGATCTGTTCTCGAGCTATGTCGGCTTCTGGCTCGGCCTACCGTTCGCCGCCGTGATCAGCGGCTACGGTACCGCGCTCGTGGTGAGCAACGTGACCGCGACCGGAATCGGCGCGGCGATCTTCGACGAGGTCTCGGGCGCGGCCACGGTCTCGCAGGTGACCGCGACGTCGGACCAGTATGGGCTCTTCCTGAACGGAACGTACGACAGCTTGTTCACCCAGATCAATGCCTCGAACGACTACCAGGGTATCCTGGCCGAGTACGGGTCGTCCAACTACGCGCAGGAGAATTCGTTCACCGGCAGCGTGTTCGCGCAGGACTCGAGCTACGGCATCTACTTCGGGAACGGGGCCTATTACAACACGGTCTGGAACAACCAGTTCATCGGGGATAACGGGGCGACGAGCACCTATAACGGGGCGCACATCCAGGCGTTCTCGCTCGACTACAACTACTTCGACCAATGCACCGGGTCCTGCAACACGGGTCTCGGCAACTACTGGGCCGACTGGCACACCTACGGGTCGAACGGCCTCCTGGCCCCGTACCCGATCTCGGGCGTGGTCGCCGACTACTTCCCGCTCGGCCCCGCGGAGACGTTCTCGGTCACCTTCACCGAGTCGGGTCTCGCGACCGGCACGGCCTGGTCCGTGACGCTGAACGGGGTCACCGAGAGCGCGACGACGAGCTCGCTCGTCTTCGCGATCCCCATGGGCAGCTACTCCTACTTCGTGGGAGGCGTGGCCGGCTTTACCGTGAGCCCGGCGAGCGGTACCATCGTGGTCTCGGGTGGGGGATCGACCTACTCCGTGCCGGTGACCTTTGCGGCCACCACCTACGCGGTGACGCTGAGCGAGGGTGGGCTGGCCTCGGGGACCACCTGGTCGGCGACGGTGAACGGCCAGACGCAGTCGACCTCGGGCTCGTCGCTCGTGTTCTACCTTGCGGACGGCTCGTACGCGTACTCGTTCGGGAGCGTCTCGGGCTACAACCTCGGGGCGAACTCGAGCGGCACGTTGACGGTCTCGGGCGCGCCGCTCGCGGTGGCCGCGAGCTACTCGCCGACGAACACCCCCTCGCTCGCGTCGACCTCCGACCTCAACAACTACTTCGCGGTCGCGCTCGCGATCGCGATCGTAGCGTTGGTGGTTGCGCTCCTGGCGCTGTTCCTGCGCCGCAAGTCGAAGCCGAGCGAGAACCCGCCGCCCGCAGCGTGGACCCCGCCGCCCACCAGCAACTCTCCGCCCCCCTCGGGTGGATCCGGTACCAGCAGCTGGAGCGAGGGCCCAGCGGGGAGCTCGGGGCCTCGGTAGAGCCTACCGACCTCACGCAGAGCCGGACGAACCCTTTCTCCTCCCCCCCGGCCGCGGCCGGGGGGATGGATGTTTGTCTTTCTCCGATGGACTGGCCGCGGGGTCCCAGACCCGGGGAGGGCGCGTTCCGAGGGCGCGCTTCGGGTCGTCTCGACCGACCTACTCCGACGCCGCAAGAGAGGGCGGTCGAGCCCCCGCTCGTTCGTAGAGGTGGACGCGGTCCCCCCACAGGGGGTGCGGGCGCAGTCCGAGGCGCCGGTACTCCTGCCGCAGCGGCTCGGTCGACGGAAGGAACGCCTGCCAGCCGCTCTGCCCCAGCTCCCGACCGAGCGAAGCGAGGGCCGGCAGGAGCGAGGTCGGCTCCCCCTGGAGCGGGACGGCCCACATCACGGGCGGATCGTCCTGCCAATGGGCCACGACCCCGGCCGCGAGCCCAGGCCCGACGAACAATTTCCCTTCGCGAGCCCATCGCTCCACCACGGCCGGGTTCCAGCGGCCGAACCGTCCCCCTTCGGCTCCCGACAATAGGTCGATGCGTCCGCTCGCTCCGGTGACCCATTCTAGCGGTCCACGGAAGCGGGCGACCGCGGGGGCCCGAGCAAGAAGAGAGGGCCCGGGGAGGTCGGTATCTCCGACGCGCAGGGTCAGCGCGAGGAGGGGTTCGAACGCCGCCCGCTGGAACAGGCGGCGCGACGCGAGGTTCTCATCCTCGATCACCGCCCGGAACTCGCGGACCCCTTCCGACTCGGCCGCAGCGATCACGGCCGCGAGGAAGCGTCGGCCCAGACCTCGGCCCCTCAGGGTCGCCCGAACGCGCAGGCCCCCGACCCAGGCCTGCCCGTCGCCGAGGTCCTCGAGCCGGCAGAAGGCCACCCGCTCGTCCGCTTCGCGGCCCACCCAGAGTCCCTCGCGTCGTATCCACTCCTCGATCCCATCGAGAAGGTAGTCGTGGGGGTCCGATTCGGAGAAGAACGACCTGAGGGGCGTCAGATCGCGCTCGGGATCGACCCGGCCCACCTCCATCTTCGCTGGCCTCCCGAACGCCTTCTGGTCCGAAGGACAATCGCCGCCGGACGATGTCCTTTGCGTTCGGCCCGGCCCCGGTCTCCCGGAATGCGAGGTACTTCGAGATCGGACCTATTTCCACTGAGTAAATATCTGGTCTCGACTGAAGGTGCGCCGGCTGAGGTTGAACAGCACCAGGTCGGCCGCGCCGACGAGGCCCGAGACGTAGATCAAGTCCCTCGCATCGAGCGTGAGGATGCCGATCTCCGCGACGATGTACAAGAGGATCAACGGGAGGAAAATGATCCCGGCGGTCTGCTAGGCCGACCGGACATCCGCGACCCGGACCGAGACGAGGACGGAGACCTCGATCGTGAAAAGGCAGGCGAGGGGCGTGAGGGCCAAGAGGAGGATCGCGATCTGAACGTTCGGGAAGTAGGGAGGGCTGAACTCGGCTCTCGTCAACCCATCCGTGAGCGTCATGTAGAGCACGCTCCCCACCCAGATCGCGGAGATCACCGGGACGAACGCGGCGAGGGACTTTCCGAGCAGGATCTCCCGATCGGTCGTCGGGGTCGAGAGGAGCGGTTCGAGGCTCTTCTCGACCTTCTCCCCTACGATGCAGTAGGTAGCGATCGCGGTCGGGACCGTCGCCGCCGCGATCACGAACCAGAAGCGGAACGCGTCGATCCGATTCCCGAGGAGCGAGACCGGCATGCCCCCGGGCCCCGCCCGATGATGTAGTGGACGAGGAAGGGGACGCCGATGGAGACCCCGAGAGGGTAGGCGATGACCGCGTAGAGGATGCTCCGGCGCCGGCGCAGGAACCCGAGGTCGTGTCGGGCGACGATCCAGGCCTGGGAGAGCCTCATGCGGCGGGGCCCCCCTCGCGGACCAGCCGAAGGTACACGTCCTCGAGCGAGGGCGAGAGCGGAGCGTGCTCTCGAAGTCGCCCGCCGCGTCCCTCACCTCGACGACCCGCGCGTCCCCCGAGACCTCCACGCGCTGGGGAGCGAGGCGCGTCCTCACTCGGGCGAGAAGGTCGTCCGAGAGCCGCTCGACGCGGAGGAGGGTCCGCGGCCCCCAGAGCGTCTCCTCGAGCGCCCGGGGGGCGCCGACCGTCAAGAGCCGCGTCCTCAGGATGCCGACCCGGTCGCAGATGCGCTGCGCTTCGTCGAGATTGTGGGTATTGAGG
>JAKACD010000094.1 GCA_021821785.1 Thermoplasmata archaeon | reverse complement strand
ATCACTTCGGCGCCGCCCTCGACCATGAGGCGCCGTATCCCGAGACCGAAGAGCGTGGCGAAGAGCTCCCGGAGGTCGACCCGGTCCCGGCCGGCCACGACCGCGTGGACGGACGGCGGGAACGTCCGGCTCGAGCGCTCGGAGGTCGCGATGATCGTAGGGGCCGAGCCGTCGAGCACCTTCGCGCCCTCCGGCGTGCGCCCCTCGGAGTCCAGGATCACGCGCGTCGGGTTCCGCCCGGGCGGCTCGCCGAGGAGGTCCCAGTGGACGCGCAGCGACGGGTCGTCGTGGAGCACCGTACCGACCCCGACCAGGATCGCATCGGCGTTCACGCGGAGCTGCTGGACCCGCACGAGGTCCTCCGGAGAGGAGAGCCGCGCCCGAACCCCGCCGGCATACGCGAGGCGGCCGTCGAGGGACGCCGCGCAGTTCACCCAGACCACGGGGCGGCGGGCGGGAAACTCCCCCGGGGCTCCCACCGCCGTCCCCTAGCTCCCCGAGGAGAGCCGCGCGATCTCCGACTCGAACCGCTCGATCGGGCGGCCCGCGGCCTTGAGGTCATCGAGATTGACCGCAACGTTCGCGAGCGCTCCTTCCCCGGCCGCCCGGAACATCGCGAGGGCCGTCGTGAGGTCGCTGCGCAGCGCCGCCTTCGTGCGCTCGGCGACGGCCCGGAGGCGGTCGGCGAGGGCGCGCGCGAGCTGAGCGGTCTCGAGCGGTACCGAGGCGGCTCGCTCGAGCGCCGCGGCGACCGCGTTCTGGAGCGCGGGGTCGTCGGGTCGTTCCTTGCGCGCCCGCCGCGCCGAGCGCACCCCGTCGTAGGAGGCGGCATCCTCGTCGGCGAGCTCGAGGAAGCGGCGCCGGCCGGCCGTGAGGGCCTGGGCGACCGAGGCGAGCTCCTCGTTCGGCTTCGTCGGATCGATCGAATAGGCGAGGACCATCTCGCCAAGCGCCGCGCCGAGGGCCGCCGCCACCGCGGCCGCGCTCCCGCCGCCGGGGGTCGGGGTCCGGGCCGCCAGGCGACCCGCGAACGAGGCGATCGGCTCATGCCCCGGACCGCCCGCATCGATCGAGCGGACCTTGCGCTCCAGGACGTTCGAGCGGTCGAAGGCGTGGAGCTGGAGATAGTACTCGGCCGCCTCGAACAGGGCGTCCTCGGGCACGAGCCCGACGATCTCGGACTCTTCGACGCCCACGCCGTACCGCTGCGCCTCGCGGCGCACCGCCTCCAACGCCCGGTGGATTGGGGTGACGCGGTAGTCCGTCAGGTTCATGGAGACCTGGGCGCGGTGGCGTTCCGTGATCTCGAACCCGAGCGCCTTCACCTCGGGAAGGCCGCCGTCCCGCGCGCGGACCGCCTTCGCGATCCGCTTCGCCACGGCGACATCGGGGGTAGTGAGGTAGGCGTTGTACGCTATGAGGACCGGACGGGCGCCGATCGCGACCGCACCCGCAGTGGGATGGACCCTCGCCTCCCCGAAATCGGGCGCGCGGCGCGGATCGGTCCCGATAGTATCGCGGATCCCCTCGAACTGCCCTGCCCGGACCTTCGCGAGATCGGCGCGCTCCGGCCGACGGGCGGCCGCTCCGTAGAGGTAGACCGGAATCCCGAGCTCCTTCGCGACCCGCTCGCCGAGCCGCTCCGCGAGGCGGACGGCGTCGGCCATGGTGGCGGTGCCGAGGGGGACGAACGGGACGACATCGGTCGCTCCCATCCGGGGGTGTTCGCCCTGGTGGTGGGTGAGGTCGATCTCCTTCGTGGCGACGCGCATCATGCGAACGACCGCCTCGAGGAGGGCGTCGCCGTCCCCGACCAAGCTCACGACCGAGCGATGGTGGTCGGCGTTCCGCTCCACGTCGAGCACCGTGACGCCGGGGACCTCCCGCGCGGCGTTCGCGATCCGTTCGATCCGGTCGACGTCACGGCCCTCGGAAAAGTTCGGTACGCACTCGAAGCGGCTCATTGTGGGGGTCCTCCAAACGTCTCGAGCAAGGTCTGATGTCCCCGAGCCTCGGCCGGGGTCGCGCTCGCGCGCGGCCGCTGCCGGGCGCGCCCGACGGCCGCCCGGACCCGCTCCTCCGAGAACCCATGAACCTCGACCAGGAGCCGATGCACGGCGGCCTCGTCGACCGGACCGAAGGTCGGGGTCGGCACCTCGGTCGAGGTGGGGTGGCGGAAGATCTCCGCGACCTCCCGGGCCTCGTCGGCGTCGAGCCCGGCCTTGGCGACCGTTGCCTCGAAGCCGAGATGCTCCCGGACCAGCTTGAGAGCCTTCTTCGGGCCATAGCCGCGCGCGCCGTCGTTGAAATCGGTCCCGATGACGACTCCGAGGAGGATCAGCTCCTCGGCGTCGATCCCGAGACTCGCTAGGACATCCTCCCGGTCGATGAGCTGCGCTCCGGGGCTCTTCCCGCCGCTGCCCCGCGCCGCCAGCCCGCGCACGAGGCGGGGCGCGCCGAAGAGCAGGCTGTCGTAATCCTCCGACGCGGCCGCCCAGACCGTTCCCTGGGCGGCCATCACGGCGGCCTGGGCCTCCCCCTCGCTGGGCGCCTGCAGCGCCGGCACACCCAGCGCCGCGAGGAGCTCGAAGAGCTCGTCGACCATCGGCCGGGTGAGCCGAGAGGTCTGCGCGGCCTTCCGCCGGGCGGTCTCGAGGTCACCGGCGGCCAGGGCGGACTGGTACTCCTCCTCGGCTCTTTCCTTCGTCCGTATCCGCTGGCGGATCGTGCCGGCCTTGCGCTCGGGAGGTTTGCCGTCGAAGACCCACACCGGGAGCACGCCCTCCCGAAGGAGGGAGGTCGTCCGGTAGAAGACGCCCATCAGGTGGCT
>JAKACD010000093.1 GCA_021821785.1 Thermoplasmata archaeon | reverse complement strand
AAGTGAACGCGGAGCTCGAGAAGGACCCGGGTCTCCTCAACACCGACCCGTACGGACGCGGCTGGATCGTCCGGATGACCCCGAGCGCCCCGGCCGAGATCTCCCAGCTCCTGGTCGGCCCGGCGGCCCTCGCCAAGTTCAAGGAGATCCTCGAGAAGGACAACATCCGCTGCCTGCGGTGCCAAGCCTAGAGTTCACGAACTCACGGGAGGAAGATCGGATGAGCGAAGTCGCTTCGGAGAGCCCGGCGCCCGACCCCGCCGGAAAGAAGATCCTGATGATCATGACCACCGGTCCGGAGGACCCGGACAAGACCTACGCGCCGTTCTACACGGCGGCCCTGATGGCCGCCATGGAGATCGACACGACGATGTACTTCCTCATGCACGCCCCGGAGCTCCTGAAGAAGGGGGCGGCCGAGAAGGTCCCGCTGAAGAAGGGCGGGAACCTCAAGATGTTCGTCGACATGGCGCAGGAGAACGGCGTCAAGTTCGTCGCCTGCGCCGAGAGCTGCCGGGACCTCTGCGAGATCGCGCCCGCGGACCTCATCGAGGGCGTGAAGCTCGTCGGCTCGGCCACCATGGCCGATCTCGCGCTCGAGGCCGACTCGGTCCTCTCGTTCTGAGGGAGGCGCCGTGGGCGCCTGGCGCTGGCTCGACCTCGGCGGGGTCGACGGCGCGACGATGGTCAACGTCTTCGTCGCGCTCGCGGCACCGGTCGGAGCCGGGCGATCGCCGCCGACCGTCCTCGCACTCCACCCCCGAGCCCCCTTTGCGAACGTCGGCTTCCACCAGGAGGCCGAGCGAGAGATCGATCTTGACTACTGTCGGGCGCACGGGATACCGGTCGTCCGTCGGGTCGTCGGCGGGGGCGCGATCCTGGACGGGCCCTGGGAAGAGGACTACATGGTCGTGGTCCCCGCCGGTGCCCCCGGTACCGACCGGAGCATCCCCGAGTTCTACGAGCGGTACCTCGCTCCCGTTCAGGCAAGCCTGGCCCGGCTCGGGGTACGCGCCGAACGGTCCGGGCTCAACGACCTCGCGAGCGGCGGACGCAAGGTGAGCGCGAACGGCGCGATGACGCTCGACGGGAGCTGGGTCCTCGTCGGGGACCTCTTGCTCGACGTCGACCCGGCGGTGCTGAGCCGTGTCCTCCGGGTCCCCGACGAGAAGTTCCGGGGAAAGCTCGCGAGCGGGATGGGCGACTGGCTCACCTCGGTGCGCGCGGTCACGGGGCAGGCACCGGACCGCCGGACGGTCGTCGCGACACTTCGGGAGGAGTTCGCCGAGGGCCTCGGCGTCGAGCTGGTCCCGGGAGAGCTGACCGCCGAGGAGGCGGAACGGCTCGAACGGCTGAAACGGGAGCGCGCCCGCGACGACTGGACGTTCCAGAAGGACCACGCGCATCCCCGCCTCGCCGGGGCGCCGCCCGAGGGCCGCGCCGTCAAGATCGCCCACGACGCCGTCCTGGCCCGCGTCGACCGCAAGGCGGCGAAGTTGGTGCGCGTGACCCTCCTCTACCGGGCCGGACGGATCGAGGAGGTCCAGTTCGCGGGGGACTTCTTCACCCAACCGTTCGATGGCCAGTTCGGCGAGCTCGAACGCGCGCTGGCCGGCCAGCCCCTCGATGGGCCGACCCTCACCCGGGAGATCGGGGACTGGCTCGGGGCGCGCTCGGTCCGCCTCCTCGGCGCGTCCGCCGGGGACCTCGCCGAGGCGGTCCTCGCCGCGGCGGCCGTCCCGCCCGGCTCCCCGTCCTAGCGCGCGGCGCTCAGTCGATCCCGCCCGCGCGGGAGACCGATCGACGTAGCTCGGCGAGGGCCGGCGCGTCGTTGGGCAGTCGATGGGGCGGCTCGCCGGCGTCCCGCCGGAGGAGATATCCCTCGCGAACCTCAACTCCGTCCACCGCGGCGACCGCGAGCGCGCCGCGCTCCTCGTCGCCGAAGACGAGGAGCCCATGCGGGCCGGCGACCCTGAGCCGGCGCAGCGGCGCCCCCGGAGGGGGAGGGATTGGGGGAATCTCCCGCCAGGCCGGATCCCGGTGGCGCGGGACCGTCTCCTCGCGGAAGCGCCGCTCCTCCTCCTCGGTCGGCACCCCCGGGCGAGCGTCGAAGAGTCCCTCCGAGCGGAACGCATCGACCAGCGCCGCCGACAGCACGTTCCAGTCGGGAAACGTACCGGTCTCCCGTTCGAGAGAGGTGATCCAGCGGTCGACCTCTCGGCGAAGGAGCGGGCGCAGCGCGGGGGAGGGGAGGCGCAGCAGTTCGGCCATCAAGGTGGTGTCGCTGCGGCCGAGGTATCCGCCGACCACGAGATGGGCCCCTTCCCAATCCCCTCCGGCGTTCCCCGAGATCTTCCGCTCGCCCACGACGAGGTCGCTCGGCGGGCGGAGCGCGGCCTCGACCCCGAGCGCGCGGGCGGCGCGCGCGGGGGCGGCGAGGTAGCGCGCCAGGTCGGCCCCCCCACCGGGCCCGCCTCCCTCCTCCCGATAGATGAGCTGGTAGAACAGCTGGTCCGTATCGAGGTAGGTGGTCCCGCCGCCTTCGACCCGACGGATCACCGGGATCGGGTGGGCATGGAGGAACGTCGGCTCGAGCTCCTCGGCGAACGATTGGTGGAAGCCGAGCGAAATGTACGGCGCCGAGGGGCGCACCAGGATCAGCGTGTTCGGGACCGCTCCACTCCCGACTGACGGCGCCACCGCCTCCGCGAACGCCTGGGCCCGCTCCGGCTCGGCGGTGCCGAGATCGAGCAGCCGCCAGACCGGAAGTGGTTCCGCACGCGCTCGGGGGGCGCGGTCGTCAGCGCCGACGGTCAACGGCCCGATCCTCGTTCGGGCGGGCCAGCGCTTCGAGGGCGTCCGA
>JAKACD010000030.1 GCA_021821785.1 Thermoplasmata archaeon | reverse complement strand
GCCGCCCTCGATCGCCGCGGCGGTGCGCAGGGAACGGGTGAGCACCTCCTCGATACGGGGACCCCAGAAATCGGAGGAGTCGTAGCGGCTCGCCCGGACGCGCCGGAACGCGTGGACCAGGTCGGTCAGGCGCCGCTCCGATCGGACGGGGTCCTCGGCGGCGGTCCCGATCCCTTCGAGAGCGTTGATCTCGAGCGGGAACGCCACCGGATCGATACGGGTGACCGGTCGGGAGGTCTTTCCTCCGAACGCTTCCGCGATCGCCGACGCCGTCTCTCCGAGCGGGTCGAAGACGAGGAGACCGTGGTCCCGGCCGACCCTCCGCGCGAGGGAGGCGAGGAGGGAGCTCTTCCCCATCCCGGTCTCCCCGAGCACCGCAAGGTGTCGCCCCTCGGTCGGCTCGAGGATCGGACCGACCACGATTCCGGCGGGGGTCCGGCCGATCGCAAGTCGGGTCGATCCGTCGGTCCGCGGACGGAGCTCACGTCCGGGCGCCGGGCAATCGGGCGTGGGGAAGAGGGCGGCGAGCTCCTCGTCGGAGACCCAGAACCGCCGAGCCCCCGCGCCCAGGATCGACTTCCGACGGGGGAAGGTGAGGCCGTTCCCGCCGGGGGTGCAGGAGCTCGAGCCAAGGGCATCGGCGGCTCGGTCGAGGACCTCGTCCGGCACACGGTCGTCTGCGGGGGCGATCGAGACCCCAAGCTCCCAGAAGGCCGACCGAGGGGCGGGTGGCTCGCCGGGCGTCGTCAGAGATCGTCCCGGCGGGGGCCGACCCCGCGGCCTCGGCCCGAGCGCCGGGACGGCCGGTGGCGCGGGCCCCGCGAAAAGAATCGGTTCCCACCAGGCCGGCCGCGAGGGCGGGCAGCCTCGCGCCTCGACAATCAGTCGGATCCCGCGAGGGAGGGTCGCGAAGACACTCGCCGCGAGGTCGAGCCACGACGCGCCTTCCTCGGGGCGCCACAAAGGATCGGGCCAGGACTTTCGACGGCGCGCCCAGCGAACTGGCTCTACTGCGATGCGCCGCGCGCGCGGCGAAGACCGAGACCACTGATGAGAGGGGAACGACGGGAGGAGGACGCGGGTGATCCACCGCTCCGCCGCGGGAGAGCCGACCGCGAGCTCGAGCTCGGGTTCGGGCCCCGAGCGGAGCGAGAGCTCGAACTGGACCCCAAGGCTATGGCCGACCCGGAGGGCCGCGGTGAGCCGGTCGTTCCGTCCCCTTCGTTCCTCCGCCCGCGCCTCCGCGGTCGGGCGCGGCACGAAGGTCCATCGACCCCGCTCCGCGGTCGCCTCGCCCGGCAGCGGACCCGTCTTTCGGTCCGGCTCCGGGGCTGTCGCCACGTCGGCGCGGAGGGGCCGGACCGTTCAGAACCGCTCCGCCGTTCAGGGAGGGTGGTGGATGGGGCGACGTCAGGCTCAAGTAGGAGCCATGCCCCGACTCCGGGGGAACCCCTCCTCCCACTATGTCGTCGCTCGAAGAGCAGATCGCCGCCGTCGAGGAGGAGATCCGTACCACTGCGTACAACAAGGCGACCCAGCTGCACATCGGGCGGCTCAAGGCGAAGCTCGCGGTCCTTCGGCTCGAGCGGGAGACCCGCGCGAAGGGAAAGGGCGGCGGGACCGGCTATGGGGTCCGCAAGAGCGGGAACGCGACCGTGGGCCTTGTCGGGTATCCGTCGGTCGGGAAGTCGACGCTCCTGAACCGACTCACCGCCGCCGACAGCGAGACCGGCGCCTACGACTTCACGACGGTCACGATCATTCCCGGAATGCTTCGCTGGGGCGGCGCCTCGATCCAAGTCCTCGACATGCCCGGGCTCATCCCCGGAGCCGCGAAGGGCCGCGGTCGCGGTCGGGAGGTGCTCTCCGTTGTCCGCTCCACCGACCTCATCCTGTTCCTGATCGATCCGGAGCATCCAAACCTCCGGGCGCTGACCAACGAGCTCGAGGGGGCGGGGGTCCGCGTGAACCAGCGCCCGCCCCGGATCGTCGTGGCCCGCTCGGATCGCGGGGGGCTCACGGTATCGAGCACCGTCCGCCTGACCCAGCTCGGGGGCGGGGCCGCGGCCCAGATCGCCCGGGAGTTCGGGTTCCACAATGGGTCGATCGTCTTCCGGGAAGATGCGACGGTCGACCAGCTGATCGACGTGCTGGCCGGCAACCGCGTCTACATCCCGGCCCTCTTCGTCGTGAACAAGGCCGAGATGCTCAGCCCGACAGCGCGGACCCGGCTCGCCGCCGACCTGAAAGGATTCGATCCCCTGTTCATCTCCGCGCGGGACCAGATCGGGATCGACACGCTCATCGACCGAATGGGCCACGCGCTCCGGTTCATCCGGGTCTACGTGAAGCCCCCCGGACGGCCGCCGGATATGGACGAGCCGGTGATCTTGCGCCAGGGCGACACCGTCGCGGGCCTCCTCCACCGGCTCCCGTCCGATCTCGAGCGGGCGTTCAAGGCGGCGCAGGTCTGGGGCCGGAGCGCCCGCTTCCCCGGCCAGACGGTCGGGCGGGAGCATACGCTCGCGGACGAGGACATTGTCACGGTCGTCGTGGCCCGCGGCAGTGCCCGGGCGGCGGCCTAGGGCCGCTTCCGTGGGCAGGTCGTGAGCGGTCGGACCGCGCGATCTCGAGCGGTCGCGGAACGCCCGAAGACGGCGGCGTTCCTTCGCCGGCCGTGCATCGTAAGGTTCGAATACCACCTCTTACCATGAATTCGATGCGGGAACCCTCCTATGTCCCCCGATCGTCGTGTTCGGCTGTCTGCGATTCCCCTCCTGGTCGTCCTTTCGCTGATCGCCGGGCTCGCCCTCGGCGCCGCCGTTCCGGTCGCGGGCCCCTCCCTGAGCCCCTCGAGCTCAGGACCCCCCCCGGCGGTCGTGCACCTGAACGTCACGGTCCTTCTGCAACCGAACGTGACCGATTCGGGCGCCACGGTCGTGCTGCGAGCCATCGTGACCGAGAACGGAGCCCCCGAGCAGAACGCGACGGTTTCGTTCACGTCGAGCGCGGGAGGTACCTTCTTCCCCCTGACCGGAAGTACCGGGGTGGGGGGGGAGGTCAACACCTCCTTCACCGCTCCGACGGTGACCGTCGCGACGACCTTGTCGCTCACCGCCTCGGCCACCCATGCGGGGTTCGTACCTGGCGCGGCCTCGGCGAACCTGACCGTTCAGCCCACGGGGTACTACCTCATCGCGACGCCCAGCTTCCCGCAAGGAACGTCCCTGCATTCGGGGGCTACCGACCTGATCGTCGTCCGGGTCACCAACAACAACGGGCTGCCGGTGGCGGGAGCGAACGTCTCGATGGGAACCACGGGCGGAAGCGTGACCCCCTCCCTCGCCACCAGTGGGCCCAACGGGAACGCCACCCTTACGCTCCGGGCGCCGACGGTCTCGGTCGCGACCCAGGTCTGGCTCCTGTTCATCGCCTCCGCGGCGGGATACTCCAACGCGAGCGCCATCGCTTCGGTCACGGTCAATACCGGAGTGGCCCCGTCCCTCTACGTGACGCTGATCACGACTGGAACCGGGAAAGCGCTGGCCGCCGGCGCGACCCTCGCGGTAACCGCGGAGGTCACCAACGCGACCTACGTCCCCGTCTCGGGGGCGAACGTAACCCTGATCCTTTCCGATGGAACGAGCTCGCCCGGCGTCGTGGTCACGGGCGCCACCGGCGATGCGAATTTCACGTTCACCGCGCCCAGCGGGCTCAGCCAGTTGACCAACGTCACGATCACGGCCAGCGCCACGGCCACCGGCTACGGGTCCGGCTCCGCGACCACCACCGTGGAGGTAGCTCCGAGCACCGTCTCCCAGACCACCTCGAACCCCACGGATTACTGGTGGCTGTGGCTCTTGATCGTGGTCCTCGTTGTCGCCCTGGTGGTGGCGGTGATCTATCGGCGACGGCGCCGACGACCCACCGCGGCGGCGCCCCCAAGCGCTCCTCCCACCCCTCCCTCGTAGGCCGCGCCCGCGGCCGGCAGTCGCCCGCGCGTCCTTTCTCGGGGTTCGATTACCGGGGGCGCGCACCCGGCCGGTCTTCGAACAGCTCGGCTCGGGCGGATCCGCCGACCAGATAGTGGGCTCGGTGGAATGGGTCGAGCTTGACCGACGCCGCGAGGTCCACGGTTCGCCCGAGCTCGTCCTCCGCCCGGGCGAGGTGACCCGCGGGGCCGATCGCCCGCCCCATGCTGGCGGTCTTGAGGGCGAGCAGGACCGCGGCACCCGACCCCCCCAGGAAGAGCGCGGCGTTCGCACGGACGATCTCGACCTGGTCGGGCTGGGCGATGTCCGCGTACACTCCATCGACCGGTGGCACGAGGTGGGAGTACCGCCGCGGCTCCCGCGCATCGGCAAGGATCGGCAGGAGGTTCGGCCATCGCTCCGAAAGCTCGGTGAGGCGCGCGAACGGGCGCACGCTCCGCTCGACCGCATAGAGGCGGCCGCTCGGTCCGAGGAGGTCTGCGAGGTGGGAGGCGGTCGTGCCGGTAGCCGCCCCGAGGTAGAGCCACCGCTGGCCCGGGCTCGGCAGGGGCCCCTCCCATCCCCGCACGATCCCCGCCGCGAGCTTTGCGCGGATGGGATCGAAGGCCCGGCACAAGCGGCCCGCGAGCTCGCTCCAGCGCTCCCCGTAGACCGGCGGCAGGGCGCCGACGGTCTCCGTCCAGAGCTCGGTACGCTCGCCCACCGGAACGCGAAGGAGCCGAGGGCTCGCCCGGTCCGCGCGGAACCGTCGTGGGGCTCTCATCGCCGCCTCCGGGCCAGCTCGGCGAGGCGCCGGTCCCGCCGGGGGACCAGGCGCCGGGTGAGGTCGGCGTGGGTGATCGTGTCGGCTCGGACGGCGATCGCGGCGAGCGCGCTCAGGCTCCGGGCGAACGCGCCGCGACGTCCCAGCGGCAACTCCTCCATGCGCTCGGCGCGGTAGAGGAGACCGTAGCGGGGCCCGTGCTCGGGCGAGGGGCGCCGCCGGGAGCCGAGGAGCTGGAGGCGGGGCGCCCTAAGGCGACCCAGGCCCGCCGCGCTCCCCGCCGCGGAAAGGAGGCGGGCCGCGACGCGAGGGCCGACCAGCGCCGAGAGGTTGGGCAGGAGGGCCCGCGCTTCGGCCTCGACCTCGGTACGGAGCGCCGCGTGGTGCTGCGCGAGGGCGGTCCGGGACTCCTTCCAGGAATGGGCGTACTCCGCGAGCGCCGTCGCCGGGGCCACGACGAACGCTTCGGCGGCCCGCTCTTCTCGTCCGAGGGCCCGTTCGAGCCGTTCCTCCTCGCGGGCCAGCGAGATCAGGACCTCGTCGGGGGAGGCGAGCGTCCGTTCCAGGCGGGCCCGGGCGAGCGCCTGAACGAACGTCCGCTCCTCGGTCGGATCCGGTCGCGGGAGCCGGGCCCGTGCCTGACGCAACTCGCGAAGGGGGGCGAGCGCGGCCGGACGACCGCCGCCAGCGCTGAGGCGGGCGGCCAGTTCCGGGCTCTCCACGACGAGGGTGATGTCCCCCGGTAGCCCGCGGAGCGCCGCGAGGAGGCCGGGAGGTAGGTTCTCGGGGCGCTCCTCCGCGGCCCTCGCGGCCGCCCGTTCGAGGTTCGGGTCGAGAACGAACGTCTCGTCGGGGCCCCGCGGGAGATGGACCAGGTGAAGGCGGGGCCCCGCACCGAGGAGGACCGCCGTCCTCACGCCCTAGAACTCCGCGAGCGACTTCTGGAAGCGATGCCGCTCTTCGGGGACCTCGACCGGGTAGCGTCCCGTGAGGCAGCCGAGGCAGAGCTCGGCCTCCTTGAGCCCGATCGACTCGACGAGGCCGTTCATCGATAGGTAGTGGACGCTGTCGGCGCCGATCGACTTCGCGATCTCCTCTTCGCTGCGGTTGTGCGCGACGAGCTCCTTCCGCTCCTTCATGTCGATGCCGAAGTAGCACGGCGCCCGGATCGGCGGGCAGCCGATCCGCACGTCGACCTGGCTCGCGCCGGCCAGCCGCACCATCTCCACGATCTCGCGCAGGGTCGTCCCGCGGACAATCGAGTCGTCGAGGAGGACGACCCGCTTCCCGCGGAGGAGGCCGGGCACCGGATGGAGCTTCACCCGGACCTCGAACTCGCGCTTCTTCTGGTCCGGAAGGATGAACGTCCGCTCGACGAACCGGTTCTTGATCAGCGCTTCCGCGTACGGGATCCCCGACGCCTCGGCGAAGCCGAGCGCTTGGGGTCGCGCGGAATCCGGGACCGGCACCACGAGGTCGGCGTCGGCGGGCGCCTCCTTCGCGAGGCGGACGCCGATCCGGTGCCGGACATCGTAGACCGGCTGGGTCTCGACGATGGAGTCCGGGCGGGAGAAGTACACCCACTCGAACATGCAGTGGGCCCTCTCGCCCGTGCTGGGGATCTTCGAGCTGCGGGCGAGCTGGCCCTTCTCGAGGACCAGCACCTCGCCCGGGGCCACGTCCCGGGTCGCCTTCCCGCCCATCAGCTCGAGCGCGACCGATTCGCTCGCGACCGCGACGCCGCCCTCGACCGAGCCGACGACGAGCGGGCGGATGCCGAGCGGGTCCCGGAACGCATAGACCCGGTTGCCCACGAGGAGCACCACCGCGTAGCCCCCGATGATCTCGCTGCACGCGCGCCGGATCGCCGCTTCGAGATCGCGCGTCCGCCCGTACTCGAGCGCGATCATCTGGGCCATCGACTCGGTGTCGGCGTTGCCGAGGAGGTCGATCCCCTGGAGCTCGAGCCGGCGGCGGATGCGGCCGAAGTTGACGATGTCGCCGTTGTGGGCGATCGCGCCGTCCTCGTCGTGCATCTTCACGACGATCGGCTGGGCGTTCTCGATGTCGGAGGTCCCGGTGGTCGAGTAGCGAACATGGCCGATGCCGACCGACCCACGCAGGGAGTCGAGCAGCTCCTGGCCGAAGACCTCGTGGACGAGGCCCATCCCCTTGCGCTGGTAGAGGGTGCCGTGGCTCGTCGTGGCGATGCCGGCCGATTCCTGGCCGCGATGCTGGAGGGCCCGCAAGCCCCGGAAAAGGTACGGGGCGGCTCCCTTACCCTGCAGGGAGACGCCCACCACACCACAGAATTCCCGAGCGGGCATGCTGCGTCCGAAGACCGGAGGAGCGACCTCCGGTCCGGGCTACCCGGGTGCGGGTCTTAAGCGGTGCGCTCGCGCTTACGCGTGCTTCAGCCGAAGAGAGCGGAGAGACCCTCGGCCGCCTCTTCCTCAGAGACGCCCTTCTCTTCCTTCTTCTCCTCTTCCTTCTTCTCGCCCTTCCCTTCCTTCTTCTCGGCGGGAGCGGCGGCGGGGGCCGGCGCGGCGAACGACTCGGCCTTCGCGAGGACCTCGGTGAGGTTCACGCCCTCGAGGGAGGCCAACAGCGCCTTCACGCGCGCCGTGTCGGGAGCGACCCCGGCGGCGGTGAGGACCCCCGAGAGGCCCTTCTCTTCGATCGGCTTACCGGCGGCGTTGAGCAGCAGCGCACCATAGACGTACTCCATTGTTCTCACTCCGTGGACTTCCTTCGGGGGGACCCTCAGTGACCTGTCAGTTGCTGGATGGCCGCCGCCTCGCGCATCGCCTTCGCGAAGAGCGGCTCGATCGTCTCCTTCGTCACGTAGCCGGTCGCCAGGGCGAGCCCGAGGGCGCGCCGGTGGGCCTTCGCGACGAGGAGCGGGAGCGTCTGGGAGGTAACATAGCCCACCTCGACCGCGAGGCCGAGGGCGGAGCGCGCGGCCCGCGCGAGGTCGGCGCGGCGGGAGTCGAGATCGACCGAGAGGACCTCGGGGGGGTAGAACGTCTCGCCGTCGACGACGGCCCGCAGCGTGAGGCCGACCTCGAGCGGGAAGATCTCGAGCCGGGTGAGCATCGTGGCGACCTCGCGGGAGATCGTCTGGCCCTCCTTGACGAGGATCGTGTCCTTCTTCAGGATGACCTTTCCCTTCTCGATCGCGGCGGGGAGCCCCGCGTGCTGGAGCTCGCCGACGATCGGGCCCGGCTTGAAGTTCGTCGTCCCCGCCGGCACGAAGATGTCGCGGGGAGAGACCTCGCCGCCCCGCGCGGGGGTCGGAGAGCGCGTCTTCAGGAACTCCTGGTAGAGCGAGAACGGATTCCCTTCCGCCGAGAGGAGCGCCGTCTGGTCGGTCACTTGATCGAGCAGCGGCTTCAGCGCCGGCCGCTTCTTCGCGGCCTTCTCGAGGGCGTGGCGGATCGAGCTGTTGGTCGCGACACTGACCGGGTGGCCCCGGTCCCGAAGCCCGCGCCGCATCGACTGCAGCGCCGCCGCCGGCACGCCGCGGACCCCGACCACCGCGGTCAGCGGTCGGGCCAGGACCCGGTCGGTGAGCGCGGCGACCTCGGCGAGCTTCTCCGGACGGACACTTCCTCGGCCGGGCATGGTGTGCGAGTTCCCTCCCGACCTACCAGAGGCGGACCGCCGGGCCCATCGTCGTCTTGACGTAGACGGATTCGATGTTCGTTCGGCCCCGCTCGAGCTTGCCTACGATCCGCGTCAGCACTGCGTCGATGTTCTGCGCGATCTGCTCCGGCTTCATGCCCCGCGTGCCGACCGCGGCATGGAACGTACGGTTCCCCTTCGATCGGATACGGATGGAGCGCTTGAGCGCGTTGACGAGGTTCGTCGGGTCGCTCCCGGGAGCGACCGGCCGGGGCATCTTGCCCCGGGGACCGAGGACGACCCCGAGCCGCTTACCGATCGTCGGCATGAGCGGCGCCTCGGCGAGGAAGAAATCGATCTGGTTGACGGCCTTCTTGGCCGACTTCTTGTCCTTCGCGAACTCATCGAGCTCGTTCGTCGCGACCACCACGTCCGCGACGCTCTTGATCTTCTGGCAGAGCTCGGGGGACCCGAAGACCGCCACCTTCACCGAGCGGCCCCGGCCGTTGGGCAGGGCGATCTCATCCTCGATGCGGTTCTTCGGTACGGTCAGGTCAAGGTCCTTCAGGTTGACCGAGAGCTCGACGGTCTCGGAGAACTTGCGTTCGCCCGCCTTCGAGAGCGCTTCGGTGACGACTTCGAGCGAGGGACGATCCGCCATGAGCTTCGCCTACGGTTAGGCGGCGGCGCCGAAAAGGCTTCCCTACTTAAGCGTTCGGATTGCTTCCCTCGGGGGCGGCGCCACCGGCCCGTCCGACGCGCGCCGGGAGAGCGACCGGGGAGTGGGAGCCCACGGCCGCGACCCGGTCCGGGTCCGGCGGCGGCCCGGGGGCGGCGGGCGCAGGCATTTATATGCGACGAGTCTCCGCCGCCGCCGATGCATTATCCGAAAACCGTCTCGACGTACTGCCCGAAGTGCAAGACGCACACGGAGCACGAGGTCGAGAAAGGAAAGAAGCGCGCCGCCTCCGAGCTCAAGTGGGGTCAGCGCCGGTTCCGGCGGGCCACGCGAGGGTACGGCGGCTTTCCCCGCCCGAAGCCCGAGGGCCGGGCGAAGGCCGTGCGCCGCGTGTACCTCAAGTACCGTTGCAAGAAGTGCAAGTACACCGTGCAGCCGCCGAGTTGGCGCGCGAGCCAGCTCGAGCTGGTGGAGCACCACTAGGAGGTCGGATGACGCGCGCACCCGCTCCCTTCTGGATCGTGAAGTGCCCGGACTGCTCGACCGAGCAGACCATCTTCAGCCGACCGTCCACCACCGTGAACTGCTCCGTCTGCGGCGCGACCCTCGCGACGCCGACCGGCGGCCAAGCGAAGCTGCGGGGCGAGTTCGTCCGCCCCGTGTCCGCCTAGCCGGGGATCCGGGCGCCGGATGCCGTTGCGTGCGGAGCTCCCCGAAGAGGGCGAGCTCGTCATCGGGACCGTCACGTCGATCCGCAATTTCGGCGCCTTCGTGACCCTCGATGAGTACGAGAAGCGCGAGGCATTCATCCACCTCTCCGAGGTCGCCACCGGGTGGGTCAAGTACATCCGGGACCACATCCGCGAGGGCCAGAAGATCGTCGCGCGGGTGCTCCGGGTCGACCCGGCGAAGAACCAGATCGACCTCTCGCTCAAGCGGATCAACGACCACCAGCGCCGCGAGAAGGTCCAGGCCTGGAAGAACGAGCAGCGCGCGATGCGGCTCGTGGAGCAGGTCGCCCAGGCGCTGAAGCGCACCTCGGAAGAGGCCGTCGATCTCTTCGGGCCGTCGCTCGTCGAGAAGTACGGGTCGCTCTTCGGCGCCTTCGAGGTCGCCTCCGCCGACCCGAAGCGGTTCCAGAAGGAGAACGAGAAGGCCGAGTGGGCCGCGGCGTTCCTCAAGGTCGCCCGCGACAACATCGTGCCGCCCTCGGTCACCATCCTCGGGACCCTCGAGCTCACCGACCCCGGTCCGCTCGGGGTCGAGCATGTGCGGGCTGCGCTCCTCGCCGCCGAGAAGGTCGATCCGGAGTCGATCGAGCTCCAGTACGTCGGCGCGCCGAAGTACCGGATCCGCGTGCACGCTTCCCAGTACAAGCAGGCCGAGGAGACCCTGAAGAAGTCGACGGAAGCGGCGATCAAGACGATCCGCTCCACCGGCGGGGAGGGGTCGTTCGTCCGCGCATGACCGAGTCGGTCCTTCGGGTCTGCCGCGGCTGCGGCCGGTACACGTTCCGCGGAAAGTGCCCCGAGTGCGGGGGAGCGACCCGGACCCCCCACCCGGCCCGATTCGACCCGGGCGACCGCTATGGCAAATACCGCCGGATGCTGGCGGACGCCGTGCGGGAGAGCGCAGCCCCGGCCTAGGAACGGAAGATGGTCGCGAACATACACCGCATCAAGGTCGTCAACGACGTGAGCGACCTCGTGCCGATCCTGCGCGCGGTCGACTCGCCGGTGAAGCTGAAGCTCGTCCAGCGGCTCGGCGAGAGCTGGCTCACCCTCGACGACGTGCGGGCCGAGTTCGGGAAGGAGGGCGAGAAGGCGCTCGCCTTCTTCGAGAAGCTCCGCCTGATCGATACGCGCTGGGTCGCGCGCGAAGGGAAGCGCCAGCCCGAGAAGAGCTACCACTTCTATTACTCGACGATCAACATCTCGACGACGAGCCCGCTCGCCGAGATCAGTGAGGTCCTCGCGATCGCGACGATGCCGCTCAAGGAGTACGCGAAGCTCGAGGAGAAGATCCATGCCGCGGTCGGGTCCGACGGGCGCTTCTTCTCCGACGTCGCCGAGGAGCTAGCGATGTCGCCGACGCGCCTGAAAGGGATCGTCAAGCGCAGCGACCGGTTGGAGTACCGTGGCCACCGCATCGAGCGGTTCGAAACGGACCCCGAAGAGTAGCGCCGCCCCCGAAGTCTCGGTCCTCCGGGTCGGGCATCGGCCGGGACGGGATCCCCGCCTCACCACCCACGCGGCCCTCGCCGCGCGCGCCCTCGGCGCGCGCCGCATGTACCTCAACCCACCGGACCCGGACCTTATCGACCGTCTCCTCGCCGTGGACCGACGGTGGGGCGGGGGGTTCGAGGTCGTCCCGGTCACCGATTGGAAGGGCCTCGTCCGGTCGTTCGATGGGACGGTCGCCCACCTCACGATGTACGGCCTCCCGCTCGCGCGCGTGCTGCCCCGGCTCCGTCGCGCCCGTCGCATCCTGCTCGTGGTCGGCGGCGCTAAAGTGCCTCCCGACCTCTATCGGCTCGCCGGAGTGAACGTGGCGGTCGGGAATCAGCCGCACAGCGAGGTCGCGGCGCTCGCCGTCACCCTGGTCGGGATTCTCGGGCTGCCTACGAGCCGGGCGCCCCGCGGCGCCCGGTTCGCGATCGTTCCCCAGGCCCGAGGAAAGCGCGTGGTCGAGCGCCCGAGGGCGCCGTGACCGAGCCGCTCTCCCCCGTGCCGGCGCGGGGTCTCCCCCTCTCCGCGAGGGCGCCGGGGAAGTGCATCGTCTTCGGCGAGCACGCGGTCGTCCACGGGGCCCCCGAGCTCGCCTTCGCGATCGACCTCTACACGCAGGTGCTCGTCCGAAGCGCGGAAACGACCCGCCTCAACGCGGACGCGGAGGCGACCGCCCAGAATCCGTACTTCCGATCGGCGCTCGAGCGAGCCTGGTCCGGCGGCCCGCCGATCGATGTGCGCGCGGTCTCCCGCATCCCCCGGGCGGCGGGGCTCGGCTCCTCGGCCGCCTTCGCCGCGGCGCTCGCCGCGGCGTTCGGCGCCGCCCGGGGCGGCGTAGATCGGGCGACCCTCGCGCAGCAGGCGTTCGAGATCGAGCGGGGGGCCCAGGGGGTCGGGAGCGCCGGGGACACCTCGACCTCCGTGGCGGGCGGGTTCGTCGCGATCAACGGAGGAGGCGCGGAGCCGCTCTGGACGGTGCGGGCGCCGGACCAGACTTGGAAGGTGACGCGGGTGGCCGACCCCGGCTGGGTCTGGGTAGTTGCGCACAGCGGAGTGCCCCGCTCCACCGGCGACGCCGTCCGCGCCGTAGGGGAGCGACTCCGGAAGCCGGACGGGCCCAGCCTCCTCGCCGAGTTCACCCGGGTCGCGGGCGACGGTATCCGGGCGGTCGCGCAAGGCGATCGCGCCACGGTAGCCGAACTGATCCGGCGGAACCAAGAGCTCCTGCGCGAGGTCGGTGTCTCCCATCCCCGGCTCGAGGAGCTCATCCGGGCCGCCGAACCCGCGGCCGAGGCGTCCAAGCTCACCGGGGCCGGGGCGGGGGGTTCGATCGTGGCCCTCCCGATCCCCGGCAAGGAAGCGGAGCTGGTCCGCCGACTGGCCCGCGCCGGGGCGCTCCCGTTCGTGGTCCGTCCCGCGCCGGACGGCGCGGCCCTCGTCTAAAGGGACCGACGGGGCTACTTCCGCGCGACGATCCGGACCACGGAGTTCGCTTCGAGGGGATGGTCCGCCGCGAGGGCGCGGTGGGTCCGACCGTCGATCGCCCGGATGAAGTTCTCCCCGAGGTCGGTATGGACGCGGTAGGCGACCGCTCGGGCCGGGGTGTTGGCCGGAACGAGCAGCGCGTCGGGGAGCACCCGACCCTTTCCGTCCGTCCAGTGGGTCTCGTCCTCGACCGGGTAGACCACGATCATGCCGAGCTGGCCGAAGATCATTCGCTCGAGGGCGGGCTGCACTCCGGTTCCGCCCCACATCGAAAGGATCGCGCGGATCCCGTCGAGCGCCTTCGACTGGGCCGGTGAAAGTCGGGCCGGGTCGCGCACCTGGAAGGAGGGATCGCCGGGACGGTAGTCGATGAGCCCGGCGCGGGCCGCGCGCCGGAGGGTGAGCTCCGCGTCCGACGCGGTCGGCACCACGGGGATCGGGTCGACGGCCTGCGCGAGGGCGCCCTCCCGATCCTTCGAGGCCCGGTCGCACTTGTTGGCGGCTACGAGCCGGGGCTTGGAAGTGCGAAGCAGGTCCCGGGAGAGGTGCACGAGGGTCTCCCGGCTCCAATGGGCCGGATGGCCCCGATCGACCGCGGTCGTCCGGAGCACGGAGGCGATCGCCGCCGGCGAGATCGAGAGTCCGGTGAGGCGCTCGGCCAGGAACTCCTCGAGCTTGCGACCCTCGAGCTCCACGCCCCGCGCCTGCCGCACGAAGTCCCGGCTGAGGATCTCGGAGACCCAGGCGACGAGTTCCTCCTCGAGCCAGCCGACCTCCTCCGCGGGGTCGTGCGCGCCGGGCTGATCGATCCGGCCCTCCGCGTCGGTCGCCCCCGAGAGATCGACGACCTGCACAAAGCCGTCCGCGGCCCGAAGATCATCGAGGAACTTGTGGCCGAGGCCCTTCCCGGCATGGGCGCCGGGCACGAGCCCCGGCACGTCCACGAGGTTCACCGGGATCCAGCGCGTCCCGTCGACGCACTTCGCATTCCCCGGAGTGCACGGGACCTTCTTCTCGGCGTGCGGGCACGGGGCCCGGACCGCACCGACCCCTCGGTTCGGCGTGATCGTCGTGAACGGGTACGGCGCCATCGGCACGTCGAGCAACGTGAGGGCGTTGAAGAACGTGGATTTCCCGACGTTCGGCTTTCCCACGACCCCGACTTCCATGCGCGCGCTCCGAGTGGTCCCGGCTCAGACCGAGTAGTCGGGCGCGACCTCGTCGACCCCGAGCCGGTGGTTGGCCACGAGGGCCAGGGCGAAGAGGAGGTCGCTCAATCGGTTCGCCCACTGCAGGACCGCTTCCCGGACCGGCTCCGTGCGGTTGAGCGCCCAGAGTTCCCGCTCCGCCCGCCGAGTGACGACGCGAGCCACATGCAAAAGGGCCGCCGAGCGAGACCCTCCCGAGAGGACGAAGGAGTGAACCGCGGGATGCGCGGCATCGAACCGGTCGATATCCTCCTCGAGGCGTTGGACATGACGCGCCTCGATCCGATGCTCCGGGGGTCGATGATCCGAGGGCCGAGCGAGCTCAGCCTGGGCGATGTACAGCTCGTGCTCGAGGCGCCGTACCACGTCCCGGATGTCGGAAAGGGGGGTGGGAAGCTCAGCGGCGACAACGCCCAGGTGGGCGCCGAGCTCGTCGAGCGTCCCGTAGGTTCGGATCCGCAGGGAGTCCTTGTCTACGCGCGAGCCACCACTGAGACCGGTCGTTCCACGGTCGCCCGTGCGGGTGTAGAGACGCGGGATATTCTCGCCTCCGGCCTCCACGGGAGCTGATCGAGCGGGGAGCTGAGTCCGTGGACCGGGCAGTATGAGATGTGCAGCACCTCATTATGCTTCGCGTCCTGGCGGCACAGTCGGCAAATGAACCCGCTTCGTTCGCTCCAGGCGATCCCCATCGACTCCATGTTGCAACCCTTCCCCGTACCCGGAGGCTAGCGCCCGAGGAGCCCCCGACCCTCGCGATCCACCCGGTGCCGCGTCGCGCGTCGCTCGTGGGCCGATCGCGCGCGATCGCGCAACGACGGCACATGCTCGGTGTGCGTGCGAGCGAGCTCCCGGATCCCGAGCGTGAGGACGAGCGCAACCGCGCCCTCCAGGTCCCGGGCGTACCCATCCTCGACCAGTTCCTCGAGCTCGTTCCGTAGCGTCACCGGGATCTCGACCGCCGAGTCGGAGGGAGTCCCGACCCCACGGACCAGCGCCCGAACGGCGGCGGAGCGCGTCTTCAGGTCTTGGTCGGTTCGAAACCGCTCGAGGAGCGACGCTTCTTCGGGAGTGAGGCGCACCCCGAGAAAGCGGTTCGCGGGAGCCGCCCGAGTGGTCCGCACGGTGTTAAACAAAGATTAACATATATTTGTACATTGTGCAGAGATTGTTAAACAATCGCGCGTGGAGCGTGCCACCACCCTTCTGTCGATCTGTGCGAGTGGGGTGAGAGTACTGTCCCGGTGCTTCCGCCTCGCTGGAGGGCGGTATACAGGCAAGGCGGACGCGACGCTACTGGCCCCGCTCGACCCCGAGAGCTACTTCGGGGAGAGGGCCTCACGGAGGAAGAGGTACGGGCCGCGGACGTGATCGTGGCGTCTCCCGCTGGGAGTTCTGGGCCGCGATAACCAAAGAACCCGAGAAGTTGCGCGTCGAGATGCCCGAGCTCGCCCGACGCCTCCGTGACCCTTCGAAAGCGTGGAGCGAGAGATCCGCGTCGGCCGGGCGCAGAACCGGGGTCCGGACACCGAGCGCCTTCAGCGCCCCCGGTAGAACCCTACCAATGCCCCGCGGGCCTCGCTCTCACCGA
>JAKACD010000092.1 GCA_021821785.1 Thermoplasmata archaeon | reverse complement strand
CCCGCCTGATCCATGAGGCCCAGAAGCCCGACCCCCTGACCGGCGCCGTGAACCCGCCGGTCTACCTGTCGAGCACCTTCCAGCAGAAGGCGCCGAACGTTCACTCCGGCTACGTCTACGGCCGCAGCGGCAACCCGACGCGCGCCGTCCTCGAGGCGACGCTGGGCGCGCTCGAGTCGGGTCGGGCCGGTCTCGCCTTCTCTTCGGGGCTCGGCGCCCTCACGACCCTCATCGAGGCGTTCCCGAGCGGGAGCCGCGTCGTCGCGGTCGACGACCTCTACGGCGGGACGTACCGGCTGTTCGAGCACCATCGCCGGCAGTTCGGGCTCCAGGTCGACTACGTCGACACCACCGATCTCGCGCGGGTCCGCGCCGCGCTGGGGACGAAGGCCGACCTGGTCTACCTCGAGAGCCCCACGAACCCCCTGCTCAAGGTGACGGACCTGCGCGCCGTCGCGCGCCTGGCGAAGGCCGCGGGCGCGCTCGTGGCGGTCGACAACACGTTCGCGACCCCGGCCCTCCAGCGGCCGCTCGAGGTCGGCGCGGACATCGTCCTCCACTCGACGACGAAGTACCTCGGGGGCCATTCGGACATCATCGGCGGCGCGCTGGTCCTCCGGACCGCGGCCGACGCGGAGAGGTTCGCCTGGCTCCAGAACGCGATCGGGGCGATCCCGAGCCCGTTCGACTGCTTCCTCGTTCTCCGCGGCATCCACACCCTCGGGGTCCGGATGCGGGCCCACGGCGAGAGCGCCCGCGCGGTCGCCGAGGTCCTGGACGGCCACCGGAAGGTCCGACATGTCTACTACCCCGGGTTGGCGGACCATCCGGGGCACGCGGTCGCCCGGAAGCAAATGGCCGGGTACGGAGGCATGGTCAGCGTCGACCTCGCGGGCGGGAAGCGGGCCGTGCTCGCCTTCCTCCGGCGCCTCCACGTCTTCACGCTCGCCGAGAGCTTGGGCGGAGTGGAATCGCTGGTCGACCATCCCGCCACCATGACCCACGCGAGCGTCCCGAAGGCCGAGCGGGAGAAGGTCGGGATCACCGACGGCCTCGTCCGCCTCTCCTGCGGGATCGAGGACCCGGCGGACCTCGCCGACGACGTGCGTCGGGCGCTCGGAGGGGTCTAGCCGTGCGTCGGTTCACGCTCTACGACTCGATGAGCCGGGAGATCCGCGCGTTCGTCCCGAACACCCCGCCGCGCGTGAACCTGTTCGTCTGTGGTCTCACGCCGTACGACGAGGCCCATATCGGGCACGCGCGAACGTTCGTGTTCTTCGACGTCGTCGCGAGGGCCCTCACGCGGTGGGGCTACCGGGTCTTCTCGGTCCAGAACGTGACGAACCTCGACGACAAGCTCATCGAGCGCGCCGGCGCGACCGGAGAGGACCCGCTCGCGCTCGCCGAGCGGCATTTCCTCTCCTGGCGGATCGCGTGCGAGCGTCTCGCCATCCGATCGGTGAACTACTACCCTCACGCGACCGACTACACGCCCGAGATCCTCGCGCAGATCCGAACGCTCATCGACCGCCGGTATGCGTACGCGGCCGCGGGATCGGTCTACTACGAGGTCGCGAAGTTCGCCCGCTACGGGGCCCTCTCGGGCCAGCGGACCGAGGCGCTCCGCCCCGGGGCCCGCATCGAGGTGGACCCGGCCAAACGCGCGCCCGAGGACTTCGTGATCTGGAAAGCGGCGACCCCGGGCGAACCGACGTGGGAGAGCCCGTGGGGGCCCGGACGTCCCGGCTGGCATATCGAGGACACCGCGATCACGCTCCGGCTCTTCGGACCCCGCTACGACATCCACGGGGCCGGTCTCGACCTGATCTTCCCGCACCACGAGGCCGAGATCGCCCTCGCCGAGGGAACGACGGGCGAGGCGCCCCTCGTGAACTACTGGATGCACGGCGGCCTCCTCACGATGAAGGGGGAGAAGATGTCGAAGTCGCTCGGCAACGTCTATGCGCTCTCCACCGCGCTCGACGAGTTCGGGCCGATGGTGCTGCGGCTGTTCTACCTGAACGCGCACTACCGCAGCCCGCTCGACTTCGTCCGCGGGAAGAGCCTCGAGGAGGCCCGCGAAGCGTACGCCACGCTCGCCCAGCCCGGTCAGCGGATCGACGAGATCCTGGAGCGGGAGGGTCCCGAACGCGCCGGCGAGCCGCTTCCCGATGAGCTCGAGCGCGAAGCCGGGGCGCTCCCCGAACTTCTCGACGCCGCGCTCGGCACGGACTTCAACACCCGGGAGGCGATCGCGCTCCTGTTCGGATGGAGCCGCCGGCTCGCCGGAGTCGGGGAGCGGCTCGAGACGTTCAGCGGCGAAGCGCTCACGAACCTCGCTACGCCGTACGACTGGGGACGGGAGGTCCTCGGCCTGTTCGAACGGACCCCCTCGGGGCGAGCCGGAGCCTGGGCTGCGGTCGTGCCGATCGCGATCGCAGCCCGAGCGCGGGCCCGGGCCCGTGGGGATTTCGCGGAGGCCGACCGGATCCGGGACGAACTGAAGGCGGCCGGCGTCCGGCTCGAGGACCACGCCTCGGGGACGCGATGGAGCTTCGCCGGCACGGGGTGAGGGACCGATGCGGGGATTCGGGTTCCAGGATCATGGCGGCCTCGATCGGCTCTCCTACGTAGAGGTCCCGGTGCCCGAGCCCGGCCCGGACGAAGTGCGGGTCCGCGTACGGGCCGCGGCGTTCAACCGGCTCGACCGGTTCACGCTCGCGGGGATCCCGGGCGTCACGGTCGAGCGGCCCCACGTGCTCGGCTCCGATGGGTCGGGCGTGGTCGACCGTACGGGAAGCGGGGTCCACGACCTCGCGCCGGGCACGAAGGTACTGGTCAACCCCGGCCTCTGGTGCGGCCGCTGCGACGCCTGCGCGGTCGGCCGGGAGGCGCTCTGCCGCAACTACCGCATTCTGGGCGAGCACACGCAGGGCTCGATGACCGAGTTCCTGGTCGTACC
>JAKACD010000029.1 GCA_021821785.1 Thermoplasmata archaeon | reverse complement strand
GCACGCTCCTCACGATCGCCAACCTCTACGGACTCCGGGCCGGGGTCGTTTGCGCGGTCTACCCCGAAGGACCCGAGGGGCAGCCGGTGCCGGCAGGGGAGGCGGACTCGGTCCGGGTCGCGACTGAGGCCGCGCGCCGGCTCTCCCGTTCCGAACCCCCCGGTCCGCCGGCGCGCTCGCGCCGAGGAAAGCAGGTCCCACGGCGGGCAGGGGAAGGAAGAGCGTTCGGTCAAGGTCGTTTCACCCGGAACTCAAGCGTGGCCCCCCGCTCCCAGCGCCGCGGCGGGAGACTCGTCCGGCTCCGCGGCGGGGCGCGATAGGAGCGGCTCGCTCCTCGGGACTTCCCCACGATCGGGATCGGGGGCCCGGGCCGTTCCCGGTTCGAACGCGCCGAAGGCCCAGCCGATGTGCCTCAGCTGCCGCGTACCCGCGGGACCTGGCCGGGCGTCGGCGAAATCGGGCTCGCGGGCCCCCACGGGGTAGGGGTCTTGTCGTGCTGGCCGAACAGGTCCCGGGCATCGTCGATCAGGCGAAGCAAGTTGCCGATCCGCAGGTCATACGCGTAGGAATAGCCGCGCACGCACGTGCGCACGCAGCGGTTGCAGCTCTCCGCTTCCTGCACGTGGCGGCGGAACCCCGCGCTCGCGAAGTACTCCTCGAACGAACCTTTCCGCAGGTCGTATCCATACCGGTAGTCGCAGGTGTAGATCTTCAGGTCCGGGGAGACGTAGACGAACATTTTCGGGAACTCGCACCGCCATGGCCGCCCTTCCACGAAATCGCGCAGGACGTACTCGGTTTCGATGAGGGGGTAGCCCTCGGTCTTCAGCCGGAGCAGGGTCCGGTAGAAGTTCCGCAGCTGCTCGGCCGACAGTCCCAGCGAGAAGTTCGGCGAGAGCTCGCTGTCCGTGAGCCCGAAGTCGAGGGTCGGCTCGACCGAGTTGAAGGAGATGCTGACGTCCATCTCCTTCGCGAGGCGGGCCATCGGCTCCATCGCATCGAGGTTGAGGGTGCTGATCGTCGTGACGAGGGTGACCTTCGCCTTCGTGACCTCGCGCAGCCGATCGATGCCGTGGAGGACCGCGCGGAACGACCCCGGGCGCCCCCGGATCTCGTCGTGATAGTCGGTGAAGTAGTCGAGCGAGACGAAGGCGAAGTCGAGTCCGGTCAGGGACGCGGCCTTCGCCCCCAAAAGGGAGCCGTTGGTGTTCATCGTCGTGACGAACCCCTTTTGCTTTGCGTAGTCGACGAGGCGGCCGACGTCCTTGCGAACGAGGGGCTCCCCGCCGAAGAGATAGTAACCCCGCATGCCGGCGGCGTACGCCCGGTCCAGGAGCGCGGTGGCCTCCTCGGTCGAGGGGTCCTCTTTCATTCGGGGAGTGAGCTTCCAGTACGAGCACGTCTGGCAGCGAGAGTTGCAGCCAAAGGTCACGGCGTGCGCGAGGAAGAACGGGCGCTGGGTGAAGAGGCGCGAGCGCACCATCGAACCGAGCGCGCCGAGATAGCGGTGCCGGTCCGACGGTCCCGCGACCGCCGGCATGCTCCGGACGCGGGCGGACGAGACAAAAGGCGCTCCGTCAAGACCGGTTTACACCGACGCAACCGAGGGTTTTCTAGGGCGGAGCCGAGGTCGGTTACGATGCCGAGCCCCCGGAGGTGTCAACGATACTTGACCCCGGCTTGAACCCTCCCCGTCGGGTTCCTGGTGAGGGGGCGATTCTCGGCGAGGGGGCGGTCATGCGATCGGATCCTCGGAAGCCCACGGACCGTTCGCCCGGACCGGGCCCGGGAGCCCCCCGGGTGCTGTCGCGCCGCAAGGCCCTTCCGACTCGACCGATATCTCGTAGGTCGTAGGGGGCGAGGGCGCGTGCGCTCCACCGAGGCCGGTTCTCCGTCAGTGACGCGATCGTCCGGTGGCGACCCGCCCGTCGGCTCGGAGCGGGCCGCCCCTCCTCTCGCGGAGGCGGCGACCGACGCGGAGCTTCCGGCCCGGGGCCATCTCGCTTCGCTCGTGCGCGCCTACCCGATCCCGTTCCTCGCCATGGGCGGCCTCGCCGTGGGCGGTACGTTGCGCTACCTCTCGCCGCTTCCCACGTACGGACCCTGGGTCTGGCTCGCCACCCTGGTGGTCGGCGGGATCCCACTCGTCTACCACACCGCCCAGCGGTTGCGAAAGGGCCAGTTCGCCTCGGACGTGATCGCGAGCCTCGCGATCCTCGTCGCGATCCTGCTGAACGAGGGGTTCGCCGGCGTGATCATTGTCCTGATGCAGTCGGGCGGCGAGGCGATCGACTCCTACGCATTCCACCGTGCGTCCTCCTCGCTCAAGGCCCTGCTCGCCCGCGCTCCCCGTCAGGCCCACCGGCATCGGGACGGCGAGGTCGAGGAGATCCCGGTCGAGGCGGTCCGGGTCGGAGACCGGCTCCTCGTACGGACCGGCGACATCCTGCCGGTCGATGGATCGGTGGCGGTCGGAGAGGCGCTGATCGATGAGTCGTCGCTCACCGGCGAGCCGCTCCCGCGCCGCCATGGAGCGGGAGATGAGCTCCTGAGCGGGACCGTGAATGTCGGTCCGCCGTTTGACCTTCGGGCGGCGCGGGTCGCGGGGGAGAGTCAGTACGCCCGTATCGTGGAGCTCGTCCGCTCGGCGCAGGAGCGCAAGCCGAGGATCCAGCGGCTCGCGGACCGCTACGCGGTGTGGTTCACGCCGCTCACGCTCGTGGTCGCGGTGTTCGGCGGATGGTGGACCGCGAGCGCGCAGACCGTCCTCTCCGTCCTCGTCGTCGCAACGCCCTGCCCGCTGATCATCGCGACCCCGATCGCGGTCATCGGGGCGGTCAACCGGGCCGCGGAGCGGGGGATCGTGGTGAAGAGCGGGGGTGCGATCGAGGAGGTCGGCCGGGCGAAGGCCGTCCTGTTCGACAAGACCGGAACGATCACCTCGGGCCAGCCGGAGGTCGAGCGTGTGGTCCCGCTCGCTCCCGGTGTTACCGAGGACGAATTGCTCGGCGCGGCCGCGGCGCTCGAGGCCTTCTCCTCCCACCCCCTCGCCGCCGCGGTGGTCCGGGGGGCCCGGTCCGCCGGCGTGGTCCCGCCGCCGGGGCAGGACGTCGAGGAGATCCCGGGCGCCGGGGTCGAAGGTCTGGTCGCGGGCCATCGGGTCCTGGTCGGGTCCCCCTCGTTCCTCGGACGCCGGCTCGGCCTTTCCCTCGAGGACGCGTGGGTCGCGGTCCGAGCCCGAGGCGAGACCCGGGGTCGAATGGTCTCCTTCGTGAGCATGGACGGGAGGGCGGTCGGCGCGATCCTGTTCTCGGACCGCATTCGGCCCCACGTGCCCGAGATGGTGCGCGACCTGCGCCGCCTCGGGGTCCAGGAGATCGTGATGGTCACGGGCGACAGCCGGGGGAACGCGGAGGAGGTCGCCCGAATGGCCGAGATCCCCGCGTACCGGGCCGAGCTCCTGCCGCAGGAGAAGGTCGACCAGGTCCGATCCTACCGGAACCGGCTCGGCACGACGATCATGGTGGGCGACGGCGTCAACGACGCCGCCGCGCTCGCCGCCGCCTCGGTCGGGGTGGCGATGGGCGCCCGAGGGGCGGGGATCTCGGCCGAGGCCGCCGATATCGTGTTCCTGGTCGACGACGTCACCCGGACCCGAGACGCGGTGTCGCTCGGCCGCGGAATGGTGCGGATCGCCCAGCAAGGCATCGCCTTCGGCCTCGGAGCGAGCTTCGTACTGATGGCGATCGCCGCCACCGGCCATATCCTCCCCGCGTTCGGCGCGGTCCTGCAGGAGCTGATCGATATCGCGGTGATCGTCAACGCGCTGCGTGTCCGCTGATCGGCTCCTTCGGGGCGGAACGCGCGCGGGGCCGGGATCTTGGCCGGGGCGTCGGGGAGCGCTTGCGTACGCTCCAGATCGTCTCGAGGGGCCAAGAGCGGGCGAACCGATGGCCATCCCGATCCAGGTAGGACGACCGGGCCCGCGGAGCCGGCCGCGGCTCTTCGAGGCGCTCCACTTCGAAACCGTTCTGGCGGAACAGCGTGAACCAGTCCGCGTACGGAAGACGGTACTCGACCGGTGCCATCGGCGAGTCGTCGAGACGGTGGAGCGTGAAATACGGACGGTGGAGCCGGTGCCGGAACCGACCGGAGCGCGGGTCGAGGACCACGGCGCTCCAGGGGTTGCCCGTGACGAGGACCAGGCGACCCCCGGTGCGCAGTATCCGGGCGCACTCCGGGATCATGGGCCGGGGGTCGGCGAACGTCGAGGCGCCCCAGTCGGAGAACGCGAGGTCGAAGCTCTCGTCCGCGAACGGCAGCTGTTCCGCGCTCGCCCGGACGAGCGGCAGGGACGATCGGGCCGAGCGCTTCAGCTCCCGGGCCCGGGCGAGCTGCGCCATCGATAGGTCGAGGCCGATCGCGCGAGCGCCGCGACGGGAGAGGGCGATCGACCACCGCGCGGCGCCACAGCCGAGCTCGAGGATCCGCCGTCCTTGGACCGGCCCGAGGAGCTGGGCCCTCGACTCCGGGATCCGGAAGAGCCCCCAGGCGAGCGCGTTCCGGCCGCCGAGAGCCGCGGCATGACGTCGGTCGTAGGCGCGGCTCTGTCGGTCCCAGATACGACGATTCCGCCGGACCGAGGCGGACCGAGCACGAGCGGAGGACGGCACGGGGTTGCGAACGCCCCGCGGTCATTACCTCTCTGATGGGCATCTCGCCCGGATCCCGGCCCCGTGCGGACGCAACCCGCAGGACTATGTACGTCCGCCCCCTCCGAGGCCCCGGATGCGACGGCGCCGCTCCTCTCCGATCTCCCTGACGATTTCGGTGCTGGTGCTCGGGTCGGTACTCCTGCTGGCTTTCCCCAGCCTGCCGATCGGCGGGGGCGGTGCCTTGCGACCCGGGGCCACCCTCACTGCCAAGTCGAGGGCGCCGGGGCCGGTCCCTGTATCGGAGTCGGTTCCGAGCTTGCACGCCCTACTCTCGAGCGGGGCCAAGCTACCGACACCGACCGTCAACGGAACGGTAGCCTATGGCAACGCGACGATCGTCCTCCCGAACTGGAACTCGCTCGCGGACTATGCCTGGAGCTGCAACTACAACGAAACCGGCGGGACGAGCTCCTGCTTCACTCCGGGGGAATTGACCCTAGGGTACGGCGGATGTCAGGTCCCGCTGGTCTCATGGACGGCGGACGGGGCGTTCTACGTTAATGCGTCGTTCGAGCTCGTATTCTACTCGTTCGCTGACCGCTCCGTCACCCCCATTGCCCCGTGGCTCCCGCTGTATGACAATGTGATGTGGTACGCCGGGGTGACCAACACCGAGTACATCACCACGGACGGCGCGTACATCTACGAGTTCGGAGCCCTCTCGCCGAACGCCCTGCAAGGCAGCGGGGTACCCGTCACGACCTACGCCGTGAACGTGACGACGGGCCGCACCTTCGAGCACAACTGGACCTCGGTGCGGACCAGTGAGATCGCGCCGGCGTACTCCTCGTACCTCAACTCGCAGGTGAACATGGTGGGGACGAACGGGAACGATTCGATCCTGACCCTGACGGTGGGCTGGTCCGGGGGGGGCGTGCCCCGCGCGAACGGGACGATTTTGGCCTATGACCTCTGGACCGGCGCCGAGTGGAAGGTCACGGACCTGCCGTACTTCGAAGCGAACAACCTCTACTGGGTCCCGGAGTTCCAGTCGTACCTCGACATTGCGGCCGATGACCTGTCGAACGACTCGGTCGTACAGGTGCTGCTCACCGGCCCGTCCGGCCACCCCATCGCCACGGTCGAGCCGGCGCGGGCGTACACGACCCCGATCTACGGGATCGGCGGAGTGAACGGTCTGTGGATCAACGTGACCGCCCGTCAGGTGGCGTTCACCGCGGACTGGCAGGGTCATGGAGAGGTGCTCATGGTCATGGGCCAGTTCGATCCCCAAGGGATTCTCACCTCCTTCCCGTTCGTCGCGGGCCCGTACCGAGGGGCTCTCCTTGCGTCGCCGTTGGCTGGGGAGCACCGCTCCTCCGTGGTCGGGGTCGGACCCGCGTTCGTAGGGCAGCCGAGCGGTGCGCCGACCGAGTGGCTGGCGAACCCGGGGTCCAAGGTCTATGAGGCGACGAACGTCACGCAGGCGTTCGAGGCGTGGAACATGGATGGCAGTCTCTCGTACAACACGAGCTACGGGATCCTTACCACCTCGGACCAGTGCTTCCGTACGGGCACGGGGACCCGTTGTGCCATTCTGGGAACGGCACCCCAGACGGTGCCCGGCACGATCTGGTGGACCTGGCGGCTGGGGCTTCCGGAGTTCCCCTACTCGCCGGCCGCCCCGCTCGCCGAGCCGGACGATCCGGCGCCGGTATCGGTCGGCGTCTACCAATCCGGGGGAACGGTCACGCTGTACTGGCGGGTGAGCGGGGCTCCGGCCGACCCGATGATCAACTACTCGATCCAGTGGACCGTCTCGCCCTCGGGCGCTCGCGGAACGGTGGCGCTCGACGGGAGCGCCACGAGCTACTCGATCGGCGGCCTCACCCTCGGGGAGACCGTTTCCTATACGCTCACCGCGTGGAACCTCCATGGTCCGGCCGTGACCCAGGGCCAGGTCACGCTCGCCGCGGGGGCCCCGCTCGGCGCCCCGACGGTGACGGCGTCGTATGCGTACGACCTCGGGGTGTCTTACCCGGGCGCGGTGAACGTCACCGTGAATCTGACCGAACCGAGCCCCGGGACGATCGAGAACGACTCGCTGCTCTGGGGGATCGAGAACGGAACCTGGCAGGCACCGCTGAGCGCCCGGGCGCTCGGTCTCCCGGTCGGCAGCGGGGAGGTGACCTTCCGCCTCAGCGATCTCGCGCTCGGGACCACGTACCGCTTCGAGGGCTATTCCTGGAGCGCGTGGGGCCCAGGACGGCCCTCCGCGGTGATCGCCCTCACCACGCCGCGCTACGACAACCTCTCCTGTCAACCCTGGTGCAACCCCTCTCCTCAGCCGATCGGGAACGGTGTCGCTCTCGGGATCGCCGGGTCCGCGCTCGGACTCGGCGTCCTCGTTCTCGCCGCTGCCGTGATCGGGACCGCGCGAGGTCGGCGACCTCCGGCCCATCCCTGACGGTTCAGCGCGAAGCAGGGCCGGGGGGAGCCCCCGCGGAACTCCCGGTCGAGAGAAGGTCCTCGGCGACCGGGGTGCGGGGACCCCCGAACGCCGCCAGGACCCGGGCGAGATCGGCCGGCCGCATCAGGTCGGGGTCCACATGGAGCCATACCCGGGCCTCGTGCGAGCGAGCCAGATCGTCGAACTCGCGGAGCCGATCGAGGACCGGGTCGATGCCGTGGATGCGCGCCAGGTACTCGATGCCTTCAACGAAGAAGACCGCCACGTGAGACTCGGTGAGCTCTCGCGAGAAGAACGCGGCGAGACCCGCGAGGTCGTTCGGTCGGAGGGTGCGCTCGCGCTCGAGGTTCGAAAGCCAGTAGACCGTGATCGGCCGACCGCCCGCCTGAGCATGGATCCGCTCCGGGGATTCCCGGACCACGCAGACTCCGGTAAGCCCGGCGGCGGTCGCGTCCAAGAACGGCTGCAGGGAGGCGAGGATCTGGCTCCCTACGCGAAGATCGATGCCTCCCGGGGGCGGGGACTCCACGGGCGCCTCGACGGCGATGGGACTCTCGGGGGGAGGGGCGGGGGCCGAGGACGGGGCGACGGAGGGCTCGGGCGCTGGCCCCGAGAGCGGCCGGGTCGACTTGGAGAGCTCCGCCTCGGCGGAACCACGGCCGAGAGGGGGGACCGGCGCGAGAGAGGGACCCTCGGGGGAGGGCGTCGGCAGTTCCGGGCTCTCTGCCTCGGCCGTCCCTACGGGCGGGCGACTCACCTCGGCGAGGGCGGACTCGATTTCTGGTTCCAGCCTCGATTCCGGCTCGGCCGCGATCGGGGGTGTCGGCAGGTCGGCGTCAACCTCCGGGAGCGGCTCCTCGGGAGGGCCCAGGGGTTCTTCGGGAGCGCGGTCCCCCGCGGCCACGGGTAGGGAAGGCTCTGGGGCTGCGACGTCCGCCGTCGCAGAGGCTAGCGAGGAGTCCCCTTCGGGTTCGGGCGCCGGCTCGATGGGGGCCGGACTCTCCACCCCAGGTTCTGGGACGGGGGCGGAAGAAGGAGCCGGCTCCTCAGTCTCGGGGGGCGGGGTAGGCGTGGGCATCTCCTCCTCGCGCTCCCGGGTCGATGGGAGAGCCGGAAGCTCCCCCCTATCGGGGGGCGGAATCCCGCCATCGGCCGGAATATCGATTCCCGCTTCGGTTCCCGGGGCCGACGGCGAAGAGGCGGACGTGGACAACTCGTCCGCGCCGGCCGATTCCTCCGGTTCTGACCCCGAGAAGGGGAGTTCGCTGGTGTCGCTCGCGGGGACGATCTCGGGCGACTCCGGCCCACCGGCCGAGGTCTCGGGCACCGGGGGCGCTGCCTCACCCGAAGCGGTCTCGGCGGTCAGTTCAGGAGCCGTCGGCTCTTCGAGAGGCTGGGGCATCCCCGCCGCTGCCTCGGGAGTGACATTCAGGGCCGCGGGTTCGGCCGCCTCGGTGGCCCCCTCCGGTTCGGTCGCTGTCGCGTCCGTAGCCTCCGGGAGGTCCGGAAGCTCGGTCTCCGCAGTGTCGGCGACAGCGGACGCGGTCGCTCCGGCCACGGAATCCGCGGGCGGGGCCAGCCCCCTCTCTCCCGTACCTTCCGAAGTCGGTGGAGCCGCCGAGGGTGCGTCGGTGGCGGGATTCGAAACGTTGGGGACGACCTCGACCGAACTGGTCGGGACCGGTGACTCGGGACTCTCCTCGGCCGGGCCTACCTCAGGAATCGGGGCGGCGGGCAGTTCGATCGTCTCGGGCGGAGGAGGTTCCACGGCGGGGGGCAGGTCGAGAGAGGACGGCGTCAGTTCCGTAGGGATCGCCGACGCTTCACTTACGGGCGCGGAGACCGGGGACGGGGGCGCCGCTCCGCGGGTCGTTTCGGTTGGGACAGGTCGCGGAGCCAAAACGGCCCGGCGAACCGAAGGAGGTCGAGCCACGGTAGCCCGGGGTCGGCGGGTCGGCGGTCGGGCGGACCCGGCCCTCTTCGCTGGCGAGGCAGAAACGGGGTTGTCGGAGACCGCGGCGGTGATCGCGTCGGCGATACCGCCGCCGAAGCCGGGGATCGCGAGCAGCTGCTCGTGGGATGCCTTGCGAAAGTCGTCGACCCGCACGAAGCCTTGGGCCCACGCGGCCCGGATCTTGGCCGGCCCGAGCAGGGGGACGCGGAGCAGACCGTCGAGCTCCTGGTTGAGCACGCGCACCGCCTCCTCCTGGGCGATGACCTTCTCATCGGCGAAGTCGACCTCAGGAGGCGCCGGCTCCGCGGGGGCGGGGTCGGTCGGAATGCGGCGCGAGGAGCCGGTTCCCCGTCGGTGCTTCGAGCGGCGCACCGGAGGAGGCAGGCCCGGCACCTCGACCCACCAGCGGGCCCCCGTTCGGGTCCGCCCCACGAGGCGGTTCGGGGGCGGCGCCGCCTCGAACGTTTCCGGGACCTGGATCTCCGCGAGGCCGAGGTAGGCCGCGAGCGGCTCCGCGACGGTCCTGAGCTCGCTCGCCAAGGGGTCCACGGCGACGATGATCGCCTTCCAGCCTACGCCGGCCGGGGGGATCCCGGCGTTGCGCAGCCGGCGGTCGAGATGCCGAACGAGCCAGAAGGCATCGGAAGAGAGCGGAGGCGGTACCGGGGACCCCTTCGTCCCCGGCCCCCCGCGCTCGACGTACAGTTCCCCGAGCGCCCACGGGACCGGCACCATGTTCGCGGGCAGGGTGTCGACGTACTCGACCATCGAAGGCATGACCCGCCGGGGCAGCCCCTGAATGACCACCGAGAGCTCGGTGTTCGAACCTTCCCCCGTACGCCGCGGAGGCAGGCGACGCAACAGGTGCACGATCTGGGAGGCGTGCGCCGGGTAGGCGCGCTGGATCTCCGACTCGACCGGGCGCAGCACGCGACGGCGGCCGGCCCAAGGCTCCCGCGGCGAGCCGACGTCGATCCGTCGCACCGCCCCGAGACGCTCCAGCACCGGGCGATCGGCCCGCAGCCGATCGCCGTCCTCATCCGTGGCCAGGACGAGCGAGACCGACGCGAGGACCGTCTCTGTCGCCACTCCGTTCGCTCGGCGGAACTCGGCGAGCGGGGCCAGGACCGAGCGCCAGCGGTCCCACGCGGCGATCAGGTCCTCGTTCAGGAGCGCCGGCTCCGCCGGCCCGAGGGTAGTTTCGAAGAGCGAGACCCGGTCCTGCACCAGCCGACGGTGGATCGATTCCGCGAGGACCGGGACGATCGGACCGAGCAGCGCGACCGCGGTCCGCATCAGGTGGATGAGGGCGCGGAGCGCCGCCTGCTTGGTCGGGGGGGAGCCCGCGAGCGCGAGGCGGGGACGCACCCACTGGCGGTACATCGCGAGGTCGGTCTCGAGAAAATGGAAGACCCGGCGGTGCGCGGCCCCGGCGTCGAATCGGTCGAAGTCCGCGATCGCGCGGACCCGTACCTGCTCCCAACGGGCGAGGAGCGCCCGATCCTCCGGTTCCAGCTCTCCGAGGGCGCCGGCGACCGGCTGGGCGAACGACGAAAGCATCGCCGGGTCGGCCGCGGCGAGGAGCTCCTCGGCGAGCGCGGCGAGACGGCCGAGCCGTCGCGCCTCCTGGCGGCAGCGCTCTTCGAACGACGCCGCGCTGGACTCCGTCGCCTCGGTCCGGACGAGGGCGGAGCGGGCGGCGTCCGCCCCGTACCGCTCCGCGAGCGTCGCGAGGTCCAGCGGGGGGAGGGTCGGCAGCACCGTCAGGCCCACGTTCGTGACCGGTCCTACGACCGACGAGATGCCGACGAGATGGTGGATCGTGCCCGGGATACGGCGACGCTGCCCGACATAGAGCCGGGCGGAATCCGACGGGGGGAACGGATCGAACCGCGCCCAGGCACCGAGCGCGGCGGCCACTGAGGCGGTGAGCCGGCGGCGCACCGGGAACATCTTCCCGCCGCACCGACACTGGGCCGGTCCGTCGAGCGCATCGAGCCGCTCGCACTGCGCGCACTCGAGCAGCGCGACCGCGTTCGCCTCCTCGCTCGTGGTCGTCTCGCTGACCGGCCACGGGGCCACCTCCACCTGGGGCAGCGCCGGTGCGTTCGGCAAGAGCCGGGCATAGAGCGCGACGACCTCGGGAGGAAGGCGACCCGGCTCGAGGCACCAGGCCCGGCCGGGCATCCAGATCAAGGCGGTGCCGCAGACCAGACAGTGCGGGACCCCCCGACGGACCGTGAGCTGGGCGAAGATCGCGCTGCTCTCGGCCAGGTCTCGGACGATGAACTCGTTCGCGGTCCGAAGGTCGAGGCCCGCGTACTTGTGGATCAGGGTGAAGTCGAGCTGTCCCCGCGGGGTGAGGAGGGGCCATCCCGGGATGCCGTGGGCCGCCGCGATCGCCGCGTCCGTAGCCCCGTGCCCGGGCACCAGGGGGACGATGCCCGTTCCCGTGTCCGTGACGTCCGGGACCGCGATGACCGTCCCGCCCGGGGGCGTCAGCGTTCCGCCCATCGGGAATTCGTGCCGCAAGGGGTACTGGTAGGGCTTTCCCGCGAACTCCTGGCCGGGCCGTTCCTCCAGGATCTCGAAGGTCGCCCCGGGAATCCATTCGCGGAGTCGGTCGAGCGACGACCGGGAGGTGAGAACTAGCTCGGAGGCATCCCGCCGACCGTACCGAACGACCACGTACGGCAGGAACGGGTGGAGCAGGATCCCGCAGGTCCCGAGGAGCTTCCACGGCGCGTCGGACCAGACCAGGGCGGCCACGCTCCGCCCGTCGAGCTCGAGGTCGAACCGGACGACGTACGCGGTCCCTTCCTCCTCCTGGTAGAGGATCCGTTCGGGGGCGCGCGGCACACCGCAGCTCGGACAGATCCGCAGCGGTAGGTCCCGCGAGACGATGCTCCCCTGCCGGGCGAGGCGGCCGACCATCTGCTCGATGCGTCGGGCGCGGGCCTCGGAGTCCCAGGGCTCCGGTCCCGCCCCGCCCGTCCAGACCACGAGCTTCCTCAGCAAGGGGGCTTCCACGGGCTCGGTCGCTCCGCCGGGGTCCGGTTCGAAGCGCAGGGTACCCACGCCGCGTCGGCCCACGAGCGCGAGGTACCGTGTGTCGACGTCGGCCGCCACGGCCCGGAACGCCGCGGCCGCGGGCCCCTCCCGGGCGACGAGCGCCCCTTCGAAGGCGTGGAGGATCGGCCCGTCCGTGGGTCCGGAGATCCCGCCCGGTCGCGGCAGGCCCCGGGACCTCCAGAACTGGTCCACCTCGGCCTCCCGGCGCCCGGGGTCGTACTCGGAGGGTGCAGGAGCCATGGGGTTCGCCGGGGATCGCCGCCGGTGGGATGCCGGTCGGGTCCGATAAACCCTCGCGCCCGCAGGGCCTCCCGGAGCGCGTCGGCTTCCGGGGCAACTCTTATCCCACCCCGGCTCTCCCCGGGCCCTCGAGGATCGGTTCCGATGGCCTGGACGCAGCAAGAAGTTCGAGAGCTCAAGGAAGGGCGCTACATGCTGATCGACGAGGAGCCGTGCCGCATCATCAGCATCCAGACCTCGAAACCAGGGAAGCACGGAGAAGCGAAGGCGCGGATCGATGCGGTCGGCGTGTTCGACGGCTCGAAGCGCAGCGTGGTCTTCCCCGTCAAGCACAAGGTCCAGGTACCGATGATCGGGAAACGCCAGGCCCAGGTCCTCTCGATGACCGACACCGAGGTGCAGCTGATGGACCTCGAGAACTACGAGACGTTCAACCTCCCGCTCGACGCGGAGCTCAAGGGTCAGCTCACGCCGGGGAGCGAGATCCAGTATATCGACGCGATGGGCAAGCGGCGGATCAACCGCACCTGAAACAGCCACCCTACCGTGGCGGGCCCGGCGCTCCGCGCGGCTCGCTTGATTAATAAGGGAGACCGGGCATGAAACGGTTGGTCGATCGCGCCGGTCGTCGTTATCGGTCCGGTCGGCGGTAGGAGGGGGGAGGAACGACCGGACCGGGCAGCATCGGGGCGCTCCCCTCCTCGCGCCTCACGCGGATCCTTCAAGAAAAGGCGGAAGCGCTGAAGAAGCAGCGACAGGCCGCCGAGACGGAGCTCAAGAAGGCCGAGGAGCAGGTCCAGCAGCTCGACCAGCTCGGGATCACGCCGAGCGGCGTCGCGGAGCGGCAGGCGGCGATCCGGGAGCTGCAGCGCCGTTCCGAATGGGAGAAGGTCGAGCACGAGTCGAGAGCTCTCCTCGACTATCTTTCGCGCACGGTCCCGGAGAACCTCGAATCTCGACGGCAACGGACCCTGAGCGCGCTCGGGCAGCTCTCGGGCGCCGGGATCCCGGTACCGCCCGAGGTGACCTCCGAGCTCGAGGCGCTCGCCCATCCGAAGACCGAGGAGAGCTGGTCCTCCACGGTCGCCCGGCTGGTCCGGGCGGATGAAGCGATCCACAAGGCCGAAACCGACCATGTCGAACGGGCGCGCGCCCGGGTGCAGGAGGTCGCTCGATGGGCGGGCCTCTCGGGCCCGCGCCTGGCCGAGCTCAACGAGCAGCTCGAGCTCGCCTCCGCCCCGGTCCGGGAGGGCCGGCCCGCGGAAGCGCTGGCCTCGATCCGTGACCTCCTGCGCGATGGGCTTCCGGAGGCGGTCGAGCGGCGACGGACCGTCCGGGAGGCGGCGGCCACGCTCCTCCAGCAGGCGAAAGAGCACGGGGCGCCCGTCTCCCGGCTCGAAGCCGCCCTTGATGCCGGCGCGGAGGCGAGCGTGGAGCGCTGGCCCGAGACGGTCCCGGCGACCGAGGCGGCGGCGAAGGAGGCCGGGGAAGCCCTGCGGGCGCGCTCGAAGCAGTCGCTCGAGGGCTTGCGGGCCTCCGTGGACGCCACGGTCGACTACGGGCTCGATCCGAGCGACGCGCGGCGCGCCATCGAGGAGGCGATCGCCCGCATCGAGACCGCCCCCGCGCTCGAGATCCACCCGATCTTCCTTGAGGCGCGCCGGGTCGCCGAGGAGCCGGTCGTCACGGTGATCGCGAGCGTGCTCGACGAGGTCCGTCCGAAGATCGCGGAGGCTCGCCGCCTTGGACGGGACCCGAGCGAGGTCTTCGCGGCGATGAACCGGGCGCGGGAGGCGCTCCGCCTGAAGATCTACTCCGAGGCGTTCGCCGCGAGTCAAGAGGCGCTCGACCGCGTCAGTCGGCTCACGGAGGACGTGGGGGTCGCGCGGGACGAGCTCCAGTCGCTCGAGGAGATGACCCGTCGCTTCCAGCAGGTCGGCTTCTCCGCGGAGGCGTTCGAATCGACGCTCGGTCGCATCCGCGCTCACCTCGACCACGGTGAGGTCGCGCTCGCGCGCGAGTTGCTGCGCGAGACGGTCGTGCGGCTGGGCCGGGAGGCCCTCCAGTTCTTCCTCGCCCGCTGGACCGTGATCGACCGGGTCCGCGAGTATGCCCAGTCGCACGGCTTCCTGACCCCCGAGGCCGGGCGGTCGGTGGAGGAGGCTCGGGTGCGACTCGACCACGGCGAGCTCGCGGAGGCGGCCGAGCTGGTCTCCCGTTCGGAGGTGGAGCTCCGCACCGCCGCCGGGCCGTACGTCGCCCGCCGCGTCGAGGAGATGGAGAAAGGGCTCGCCGACATCCCGGACGATGCGCTCGCCGCTCCGGTGCGTCGGATGCTCGCGGACACGGATGTGGGGCTGCGGGTCAAGCAGGACCTCGTCGGCGCGATCGAGAGCCTGCGGCGGGCCGAACGGGACTTCGCGGCGGTCTTCGCCGCCCATGCCTCCGCGCTCGTCGAGATGCTGGAGGCCGAGAGCCGCGTGCTCGAGCAGATGGGGGGCACGAGCGACGAGATCCAACGTCAGATCGACGAGGTCCAGCAGATCTTCAACATGGGGGACTTCGTCAAGGCCTCGCGGGCCTCCCAAGAGATCCGCACGCGTGCGCACCAGCAGCAGCTGTTGCGCAGCGAGGAGGCGGTCTCCCACGCGAAGCTCTCGCTGGTCGAGCTCGAGACCATGGGCCTCGACCTCGCGAAGCTCCGCACTCAACTCGAGGCGGCCCAGGAAGCGGCCCGGGGCGGCCGGTTCCTGGAGGCGTACACGGCGGCGAGCCGGCTCGAAGAGGCGGCCGGTCGCGCCCGGTCCGCGGCGCAGAGCGTGCTTGAGGCGATCTCGCGCACCAGCGACGAGCTGAACCGTCTGCGCGAGGCGGGGGCCGACCCCGCCCCGTTCTACGAGCCGTTGCGGAACGCCCGGGTCCAGCTCCAGGCCCTCGAGTTCGATGCGGCCCGCGCGACCGTGGAAGGGGTCCAGCAGAGCCTGGGCCACGAGGAGGCGCGGCTCGAGAGCGGTCGCCTGCTCCAGGAGGCCGCGGTCCTGATCGAGGACAGCCGTCGGCTCTCGCTGCCGATGGACCCGTTCCAGGCTCGGCTCGAGCAGCTCAAGACCGAGCGGGCCACCGCGGCGGTCGAAGCGACGCGGACCGGGGCCCGGCTCCTCCATGACGAGCTGGTCACGGTCCTCAGACCCGTGCTCGAGGAGAACCTTCGGGCGCTCGAGACCGACCTCGATATCGCCCGCGGGGCCGGCGTCGACCTCGAGCCGATCATGGCGACGCTCGCCGAAGCCCGGCGGCGGGTCGCCCTCGAGGTCCCCGTCGGCGCCGCCTCCCTCATCGATGCCGCCCGGGGCGAGTTCGTCAGCACCCGCGGTCTGATCGAGCATGCCGAACGGGTCGCCAACAGGGCCCGAGAGGCGCTCGCCCAAGCCGACCTTCTCCACGCCGAGACGGTCTCGCTCAGGGGTCGGATGGACCGGGCCGAGCAGCTGCTCACCCAGAAGCAGTACGCCCGCGTGATCGAGCTTTGCGGACCGCTCGAGCGGGAGC
>JAKACD010000028.1 GCA_021821785.1 Thermoplasmata archaeon | reverse complement strand
ATGTACGGCGCCGAGGGGCGCACCAGGATCAGCGTGTTCGGGACCGCTCCACTCCCGACTGACGGCGCCACCGCCTCCGCGAACGCCTGGGCCCGCTCCGGCTCGGCAGTGCCGAGATCGAGCAGCCGCCAGACCGGAAGTGGTTCCGCACGCGCTCGGGGGGCGCGGTCGTCAGCGCCGACGGTCAACGGCCCGATCCTCGTTCGGGCGGGCCAGCGCTTCGAGGGCGTCCGACTCGTTCGGATGCAGCCGGTAGAGCCATCCGGCGCCGAGGGGATCGTGGGCGATCAGCGACGGGTCGGCCTCGGCCCGGGCGTTGGTCGCGACGACCGTGCCGGCGACCGGCGTGGCGAGGTGTCCGACCCACTTCTCCGACTCGATGGACGCCGCCGACTCCCGGGCCGCGTAGCGGCGGCCCTCGGTCGGGCCCCGGAAACGGACGATGCGGCCCGCGCGACGGGCGGCGGCCTCGGTGAGCCCGATCCGGTAGTCGCCCTCGGCCTCGCGCTGGTACCAGAGATCGGGTCCGATCGCGCAGATCGGGGTCGGCTCCGCGGTCGGGCCGGGGCGGGTGACGGCCATCCGTCCGGGTCCCTACCGTGACGGTCCGGGACCGGACGACGTGCGGCCGAGTCCCTTCAGCATCAGCAGCATCACCTTGAGGCCGCGCTGGGTCTCCGGGTCCCGAAGGGCCCGCCCGAGGGCGAAGACCCCCGAGACGTCGGGCATCTCCCGGATCGCCTTCTCGCGCGCCGACGGGTCGGCGACGAGGCCGCTCGAACCGGACAGCATGGTGAGCGTCGGACCGGCCTTGACGGCGGCCTGGACCAGCGGCTCGATCTCCTCCTTCGGGGGGAGGCTCTCGACGAACTGGACCCAGCCGATCGCGCTCGAGCCGGCGTGCGCCACCATCCCGTCGGTCGTCGCCTGGGCGACGCCCACCGCGCCCTCCGCGAGGGTGACGAGGGTCTCGAGCGCCCCGGTCTCCTTCCACTCGGCGAGGCGGTCGATGAGATACAGGACGGCGTCGCGCCGCCGCTCGTCCTGGGCGACCCAGTCGAGCAGGGAGAGGGCCCCGATCAAGGTCGAGCCGGCCGCACCCAGCATGCGGTCGGTGACCGCATCGCTGACCCCGACCACGCCCTCCGCGAGGGCGAACAGGCGGTCGAGGGTGCCGTCGGCCTGCCAACGAGCCACGCGGTCCCCGAGCATCTGCAGCGCGGCGGTCGCGTCGGGCGGCGCCGTCGGGCTCGGTGCGCTGGCGGCGGGAGCCGCCGGGGGTGGAGAGGTCATTGGTCGATCCCCCCTAGAACAACGCGCGCGCCGTCAGGTCCCAGTAGGTCCGGTTGTAGATCACTTTGTTCCAGTAGTGCGCGAAGGAGGGGGTCGGCGGGTGGGGCGGGTGCAGGTAGTCGAACTTGATGTACGTCGCCTGGGCGAGGCCGGTCATGATCCAGCAGTAGACTCGACCCTCGTAGCGGGCCGTGGCCGCTTCGCCCCGCACGAGCGCGGCGACGTTCTGCGTGACGACCTCCGCCTCATAGTCCGCGGTCGAACCGGCCTTCGAGATCGGGATGTTGGTCGCATCCCCGACCACGAAGATGTCGTCCTTGCCTTCGGCGCGGAGGGAGAATTTGTCGGTGGGGATCCAGTTCCCCTTGTCCCCGAGCCCGGACGCGCCGACGAAGTCGGCCCCGCGGTGCGGCGGGATCGCGATCAGGAGGTCGTACGGGAGCGTGTCGCCCTCGACGCTCTTCAGGGTCTTCCCGGCCGGGTCGATCTTCTCGACGTTGAACGGGACGTGGATGTTGACGCCCCGCTCCCCCATCAGGCGCTGCATCGGCTGGGCTACCGTGTCGATCCCGAAGACCTTCGGAATCGGGTAGGTGTAGTGGATCTCGGACTTGTCGCGGATGCCCCGGTTGCGGAGGAAGTCGTCCAGCATGAACGTCACTTCCAACGGAGCGACCGGACACTTGTACGGCATGCCGGCGACCGAGATCACGATCTTGCCGCCCTGGAACGCGTGGAGCGCCGCCCGCAGCTTCTGGGCGTTCGCGAGGTCGTAGAAGCTGTTCGCGCCCTCGACGAACCCCGGGGTGAGCTCCGGGTGGATGACCGAGCCGCTCGCGATCACGAGGACGTCGTAGCCGATCTCCTTGCCGCCCTTCAGGAAGACCTTGTGCGCGGCCGGGTCGACCTTCTCGACCTCGCCCTTCACGAGTTGGATCGACCGATGGAGGAGCGCGCTCTCGTCACGACGAGTCTCCTCGGGTCGCATCTTCTCGAACACGACCATGAGGTAGCCGGGCTGGTAGGCGTGGACCCCTTCCCGATCCACGAGCTGGATCTGGACTTGGCCACTCGCGACCTCGCTCTCGACTGCCTTGCGAATCCGGTTCGCCACCGTCGTTCCGCCGATGCCCCCGCCCAGGACTACGACTCGCTTCGTCACCTTCGTTCCTCCTCCTTAGATTGCTTCACTAGTGGGTTTTACGTATCACGTACCGGTCGTATCCCGACTCGGCGCGGACTTCGATCAACTGATGCTTCGCTTTCTCGAGCCACATCGGCACGTCCTTGCGTGAGCCCTCGTCGCTCGACAGGAGCTCGAATTCGGTGCCGACCGGCTCTTCCTGGATCACGCGGACCAGCTCCATGAGCGGGCCGGGGCACCAGCTCCCCCGCGCGTCCACGAGCATCCGCTTCGTTTCGTTCGGGTTCGACCCGGTCTCCGCTGCGCTCATATGAAATAGGTCACGTTGGCCGACCGGGTCCGGTCGACGAACGTAGCCACCCCCGTCACGCCCTCGACGATCGGGTCGAGGTCCGCCTTAGTGAGGCCCATGATCTCCATCGACTGCGAGCACGCGAAGATATGGAGCTCGCCGAGCGACTTCGCCATCTCGAGGATCGTCCGCCAATTCGGAGCTTTCTTGTCCCGAAGGCTCGATTCGAGCCGCGCGCCGGCCTCGCCGTGTCCCGGACTCACGAACGCCGGAGCGGCCGCCGCCTTCGCCCGAAATGCCTCGAGCCCCCAGTAGCTCGCGAAGACGTCTACGCGCATGCCCATGGCCACCGCCCCGCTCACCAGGGTGGCAAAAGGAAGGAGTTTGTCGGCCGCGCTCTCAGTGAGCACGATCGCCATCTGGTCGCTCGGGGGGGCCCCGCCTTCGGGCATGCGCGGACCCTCCCCCTCTCCCGCTCTAGATGAAGAGCGTGAGGGCGTCCGGACGGGACGCAAGCTCGAGATAGGTGCTGGCGCCGATGATGTCGTCGACCTCGCCCACAAGGTGGGTCTTGGACAGGCCGAACACCTCCATCGTCGGGGAGCAGGCGTGGATGCGCACGCCCGCCTGCTTCGCCTGCTGCATGAACTGCTCGACGCTCGGGAACTTCGCCCCGATCGCCTTCTGCATCTCCGGCGGGAAGACGTCCATCGACTTCTTCCGGCCGTCCGGGGTCAAGAGCTGCATGCCCCAGAAGGTGAAGTACATGTGCGCCTCCATTCCCAGCGCACGGGCTGTCGTCGCCAAGATGAGCGCCGGGTAGGCCATGTCCGCGCCGCCCTTCGAGACGACCAGGATGAGGGACTTCTTCCCTTCCCGCTTCGCCTGTTCGATCGCCTCGGTCGAGTGCGTCTGTACTGCTCCGCCGCTCATGTTCCTTCGTTTTCCTCCTTCGGTTTCACTTGTGCTCGAGAACGAACCGGTAGATGCCGGCATTCTCCGTGTGCTCACGGAGCGGATGGCCGGTGCGCTTCGAAAATGCCGCGAAATCGGAAGGCGCCGCGGGGTCGTCCGCCAGCACCTCGAGTTGCTCGCCCGTCTTCAGCGTCTCCATCAAGGAGCTCGCCTTCAGGATCGGCATCGGACAAAAGAGCCCGCGCGCGTCCAGCTGTGCCTTGTGGTGTGCCTCCGACATGTGAGAAACCTTCGCACGCCCATGTGGGCGTGCCTATTTTGACTTTACGATTGGGACATCCTCTTCCCCCTTGAAGCGGGGGTTTCCTCTGCCCCATGCCCATAGACCCGGCCGATGCCCTCAATGTCGTAGGCCCTCCGTCCGGCGAGGTCACGGCACCGGTCGACCTAGGTGAGGGACCGCCGTTCCTGCCGCCATGCCTCCTGCCGCCGTTCGAGCGCGTAGTTCCCTAGGAACCGCAACTCCTCCTGTTGACGGAGAAGTTCCTGCTCTTGGCCCCGGAACGGGTACAGGCGGTACTTCCAAGCCGGAGGCAACGTCCGGAGCAGCGATTCCTCCGTGGGCGGAGGACCCATAAGGGGCCGCTAACCCCTCAACAAGCCGGGGGTCTTGCGCTCGCCGGTATCGTCACGGGGGCCCTGAGACCGAGGTGCCCTCGAAAGGGAGGTCCCGGCGTTCCAGGATCGCCGCCTTGGGGATTGTGAGCACGTTGCGGTACGCCGGGAAGAGGTCCCCGCCGTAGCGCTCCGCCAATTGGGGATTCTCGGCCGCGAGGGCGACCTCGCCGAGGGCGAGGAACTCGTCGTCCTCCCGCAACAGAACCCCCGCGACGTGGAATACCGGACCCGGGAGCCGCTCCGGCCGATCCGGGAATTCGAGGGGGGAAGGGTCCCGGTAGCGAACGTAGACGAGGCGCACTTGGGTCGGCTCCGGACGCGGGACGGACGCGCCGGGCCCCCGGTCCTCTCCGCGCATCGGCAGCGGAACGAACGGGACCCTCGGAGGATCCTCCTCGCTCACGGGAGTTGGATCACCGCCTCCGCCGCCATCAGGGCTTCGACCAGCTCCTCGGGCGTGACGACCCGAGTCCGCTCGTCGCTCGGATCCAATCGGAGGCCACGCCCCTTCGCGTCGTCGGCGAGGACGAGGTAGGCCGAGGGTCCCTCGGTCGGGGAAGGTCGGTCGCGGCCGTGCGGTTCGGCGAGGTAGCTCGAGGAACCCAGGCAGACCTCCATCACCGTTCGGCCCTCGCCGAGAAGTCGCTCACGGGCCGCAGCGAGAACCTGCTCTTCCTCGGGGCTGAGCGACGCAGTCCGCACGAAGAGGACCGACCGCGGTCCGAGCGGCACTGTCATAGGGGAACCACCCGCGACGCGCCGATCAACCACTCCGCCGCCCCGGCGTCGTCGACCGCCGCGAAGGGAACCCCGTCGATGAGAGCCCCCCACTCGATCCCCCGGTGCTGCAGCGAGGGAGCGTGGACGAGCGCCGGAAACTCCGCGGACACGATCCCGGCTAGCATCCTGTTAAGGGGCGGGGCGTACAGGTACGGTTCTTGACCCTGTACTAGGGCGCGAACGCCCTCGCCAATGAACAGCCAGCGGACCGGGAGGTCGAGGGCGGTCGCCATCGCCGCGAGCCGGACCCCCTCGGTGAGATGCACGGTGGAGTGCGGCGGCGAGCGGATCCAGAGGAGGGCCGGGCGGTCGCTCGCGTTCATGTCTCTCCGGTGAACGCCAGGAACCGGTCGGCCGAGCGGAGCAGCTCCGCGAGGTCTTCGAGGGTACCGTTCCGGGCATTCGGGATCAGGCTGTCGTCCGAAAGCCCCCGGAACCGGGCGCAGGTGGCGCAGTTGACGACCGCGACGTCGGCGGGGAGCCGCGCGAACCGGTGCACCACGCCCTCCTCGGGAGCCTCGAGAAAGGCACGACTGGTACAGTGGACCCCGTCGGCGAGGAGGAAAATCGTCACGCGTCGGCCGGACCGGCTCGCCGCCTCGGCGAGCGTGACCACGGTCTCGGCGGTCCGGTGCTGCACGGGGGACGAGAAGAGGAGGAGTCCGAGGGAGCCGCTCACGGTCGCTCCGGGGGAACGAGTCGCCAGCCGACCCGGGTGCAGAGGTACGTCCGTCCGTCGATGCGGACCATGCCGCCGAGATCGACCGAGCTCTCGTAGAACAGCTTGTGGAGCACGGCCAGGTCCGCCGCCACGGAGGCGGCGGGCGCCGACTCCATCGACTCCGCCTCGAACGGATCCCCCACCTGACGGAGGATCACGACCGAGCGCGGGAGCCCGTCGGGCGCGGCCTCACTCACGGGTTCGGGACTCCTGAGGCGAGTCGCGAGGGCGTGGGGGGGACGACGACGCGCGCGCCGCCTGAAGTCGGTCGAGCAAGAGGCGGACGCGCCCGGCGACCAGCGCGGTCTCGGGGGAGCGGAACTCCTCGATCCGCCCCGCATCGGCGAGCGCGGGGAGCCCCGGGACGATCGGAAGGCTACCGAGGTACGGGAGCCCCATGCGGGACGCGTACTCCGGCCCGCGCGACGGCCCGAAGAGGTCGATGCGCTCGCCGTGGGGACACGTGAGGAAGGCCATGTTCTCGATGAGACCGATAAGCGGAGCCGCGAACGTCTTCGCCATGGCCGAGGACTTCGCCACGACCTCCGCCGAGAGCTCGGTCGGCGCCGTCACGACCACGACGCCGTCCGGTTCGAGCGACTGGAAGACGGTCATCGGCGCGTCGCTCGTGCCGGGCGGGAGGTCGACCAGGAGGTAGTCGAGCTGGGGCCAGGCCGTATCCTTGAACAGCCCTCGGATCGCGCTGTTGATCATCGGCCCCCGCCAGATGAGGGGTACCTGAGTGGACGCCGTGACGGCGGCCATCGACATGACGAACACCCCGCCCTTCGAGCGCAGCGGCTCGATGTGGATGCCGTCGGGAGAAAGCGGCGGCACCTCCGTGACTCCGAAGACCCGGGCGATCGAGGGTCCAGTGATGTCGGCGTCCAGTACCCCGACGCGCGCTCCGCTCCGAGCGAACTCGGCGGCGAGGATCGCGGTGACGTAGGTCTTGCCCACCCCGCCCTTACCGGAGAGGACCGCGAGCACCGAACGGACGCGGGAGCGGTCGAGCCGTCCGATCCCGAAGCTCGCGTCGGGCGGAGGAGGCTTCGGGATGGCTCCGGGGGCCATCGGGAGCGGCTGGGGGGTGTCCTCTTCCGGGCGGCTCGCCATCGGCGCGTCCATCCGGCGCGCCTACGTAATCCCTTGGATAGGGCCGGTTCGCGCAAGGACTTATCTCACAGCGCGCGGTCGGGGTCGTGCGTCGCGCCCCGCGCGACCGTGGAGAAGGAACGAGGATGCCGCAGGTCGGGTTTGCGTGCGCGTCGTTGGGAATGCCCTGTGAGTGGTCCTTGCGCAGCAACTCGCGCACGGAGCTCATGGAGCGGATCAAGGAGCACGCGGTGTGCGCCCACAAGATGACGGAGATCTCCCCCGATCTGGCCCACAAGATCGAAGCCGCCATTCACACGATCTGAACGGAGCAACCTCTTTCGGATGGCCGGACGGATCCCCCTCTCGGAGCGGCTCGGCGCCGACGCGTTCGACACGGACCCGGCGAGTCACATCACGCTCTCGGACCCGGCGCTCTGCGGTCGGTGCGCAGAGAAGCCGTGCATCCGGGTCTGCCCTGCCGAGGTCTACGCGTGGGAGGCCGACCATCTGCGTATCCGCTACGAGAACTGCCTCGAGACCGGTGCCTGCCGCATCGCCTGTGAGAAGCTTGGAAACCGCGCCCTAGTATGGACGTTCCCCGCGCAGGGCCGCGGCGTGCAATACCGTCTCGGATAGGCTCACCGATCTCGTCCGACCCGGGCGACATCGTCACACCGGGGTGTTTAATTTGGACAAATGTCGAAAGTCTTTTCATAGGGCCGCCTTACGGGACATCCGAGATGCGGTTGGTTTTTCCTCGGAGCGCACCCGCGAACCCAAGGCCGACCGTCCGCTCTGGTGAATAATGCCGACCTACGTTCGAACCGAGAAGTGCAAGGGCTGCATGGAATGCGTCACGATCTGCCCGAGCGACATCATGCATATCGATGCCGCGCAAGGGCGGGCGTACAACGTCGAACCGACAATGTGCTGGGAATGCTTCGCCTGTGTGAAGTCGTGCCCGGAAGCGGCCATCGAGGTTCGGGGCTACGCGGACTTCGCGCCGCTGAACCACTCGGTGCATCCGACCCGGACGGCCGAGAAGATCGAGTGGAAGATCCGGATGCGGAACGGCGATCTCAAGGAGTTCGTCTTCCCGGTGCGAACGACCCCGTGGGATTCCATCCGACCCCCGCAGGACTCCCCGGCGCCGAGCGAAGAGGCCGTCCACAGTGAACTGCTCTCCTTCGAGCCGGACTATCTCGCGGTCGAGGCTCTACCGACCCTCGCGAAGAAGGCCGGAGCACCCTGAGGGAGGAACACCACATGCCCGACGTACCAGCCCAACCGGCCACGCACACGGTCGACTGTGACATTCTGATCATCGGCGGGGGGTTCGCCGGCTGCGGCGCCGCCTACGAAGCTCGGTATTGGGGTCGCGACCTCAAGATCGTCGTCGCCGAGAAGGCCGCGATCGAGCGGAGCGGAGCGGTCGCCCAGGGACTGAGCGCGATCAACTGCTACATGGGGATGCGCTGGAACGAGAACCAGCCCGAGGACTTCGTCAAGTATGTCCGCAACGACCTCATGGGCCTCTCCCGCGAGGACCTGGTCTACGACGTCGCCCGCCACGTCGACTCGACGGTCCACCTGTTCGAGGAGTGGGGGCTTCCGATCTTCACCGACCCGGCCACCGGCAAGTACCTGCGCGAGGGCCGCTGGCAGATCATGATCCACGGGGAGTCGTACAAGCCGATCATCGCGGAGGCGACCCGCAAGGCCGCGAGCGAGGTCCATGAGCGGATCATGGTCACGCACCTCCTCCACGACGAGAAGGACCCGAAGCGCGTCGCCGGCGCGGTCGGCGTCAATGTCCGCGACGGCTCGTTCTACGTCTTCCGCGCGAAGGCGGTCATCGTCGGAGCCGCCGGCGCGTCCCACATCTACCGGCCGCGCTCGGCCGGCGAGGGGTCGGGCCGAACGTGGTACCCGCCCTGGGCCTCGGGCTCCGCCTATGCGCTGCTCATCCAGATGGGCGCCGAGATGACCCAGATGGAGAACCGGCTCGTCGTGACCCGGTTCAAGGATGGGTATGGACCGGTGGGGGCCTGGTTCCTTCTCCTGAAGGCGATCGCGACCAACGCGGCCGGCGAATCGTACGAGTCCTCCCGCCTCCCCGAGCTGAGGGAGCGGGTCGGTCCCTACGCGGATGCGAAGCCGATGCCGACGTGCCTACGGAACCACCTGATGCTCCAGGAGATCCTCGCGGGCCGCGGCCCGATCCTGCTCCACACGGAGAAGGTCCTCGATACGCCGCAGAAGGAGGAGATCGGCTGGGAGGATTTCCTCAACATGACGATCGGCCAGGCGGTCACCTGGGCCTCCCAGGGGATCGAGCCGAAGAACACCCCGAGCGAGCTCATCCTCTCCGAGCCGTACGTCATGGGCTCCCACGCGGTCTGCGCGGGCGCCTGGACGAGCGGCCCCGGCGATGTGGGCCCCGACGAGTACCGCTGGGGGTACAACCGCATGACGACGGTCGCCGGCCTTTTCGGGGCGGGCGACACGGTCGGCGGCTCCGCCCACAAGTTCTCGAGCGGCTCCTACTCGGAGGGTCGGCTCGCCGGAAAGGCGGCGGTCGCCTTCGTGAAGGACCACGCCGAGGGGCCGACCGTCTCCGAGGGCCAGATCGCCGCCCTGCGCGAGAAGGTCTACAAGCCGGCGACCCACTGGGCCAAGGAAGGCGGTGTCGTCACCGCGGGCACGGTCCATCCGACGGTCCTCTTCCCCGACCAGGGCTTGAACCGCCTCGAGAAGATCATGGACGAGTACGGCGGCGGCGTCAGCGCCAACTACTCGACCAGCAAGAACCTCCTCGAGCGGGGGCTCGGCCATCTCGCCGCGCTCCGCGCCGACATGGCGCTCCTCGGCGCGCGGGACCTGCACCAGCTCCAGCGTGCGTGGGAGCTCGACCACCGGGTCTGGACGGCGGAGGCGGTGCTTCGGCACACGCTCTTCCGCGAGGAGACCCGCTGGCCCGGCTACTACTACCGCGCCGATTTCCCGCACGTCGACGACGAGAAGTGGAAGTGCTTCGTGAACTCCGTGTACGACCCCGCCAGCGGCCAGTGGAAGCTCTTCACGCGGCCCTACAAGCCGATCTTCTAGACGAAGCGCGGCGGCGGGCGTACGAGGCATCGGAGGAGAGCGGTGGACACGTGGGCGGCTCGGATCCGACGTGACCCACACACGCTGGCCGGCCACGGGGTGGCACCGCTCGACGAGGTCCTGGACGAGGTCGCGGAGGCGTTCCGCCGCCGGCCCTTTCCGCTGCTCTCGGAGATCACGGCCGACCGGCCGATCGTGGTCATCGGCGATAGCCACGGGGATTGGCCCGCGGTCTCCTCTGCCCTGACCCACGCGAAGGGGATGCACCCACCGGCGCGGTTTCTCGCGCTCGGCGACTACATCCACCGCGCGACCCGTTCCCAGCCGGACCCGACCGCGTTGCCGGGAGGATCGATCTGGAACGCCGCGTTCCTTCTCGCCTGGGCCGCGCACGACCCGGAATCGGTCGTGCTCCTGCGGGGCAACCACGAGGCGATTCGCCAGATCCCGGTACCCGCTCCGACCCTCCTGCGCGAGCTCCGTAGACTGTATCCGCCGAGCGACGCGCTCCGCCTATGGGACCGCATCACCGGTCTCCTCGAGCAGCTCCCCCTCGCGGCCCGCTCGAAGAGCGGGATCTTCTTCGTCCACGGAGGGATCCCGCCGAAGGACCGCTTCGACCCGGCCTCCTGGCGCGCGAACGACCTCGAGCTCCTCGAGGGGCTCCTCTGGAGCGACCCGGACTTCGAGTACGAGGAACGCTGGGTGGGGCAGCCGTACTCCCTCACGGACCTCGACGCCTTCCTCGCGGAGGTCGGCTGCCGGTTCATGATCAAGGGTCACGCGCCGAACCATTCGGGCCGGGTGATCTGGGACGGTCGGGTCCTGACCGTGCACACGAGCGATCTCTTCGTTGACTTCGGAGAGGGCGGCGTGCTCCTCGCCGAGGTCCCGGCCCGAGAGCGGATCGAGAGCCTCGAGGAGGTCCGGCTCCGGGAGTGGAACGGGAAGGAGTGGGCGTCTCGACCAAGTACCGTCGTACCGACGCCGCCCGCCTCCGCGGCCGTCCTTCTGCCCCCCGAGAAGCCTATCTTCCCTCGCGCGTCGCGGAGCGGCTGAGAATGTTAGTCATCATCCTCGTCATCGCTCTCCTCGCCGTGGCGACCGGCGCCGGCTTCCTCGGGAGCCTCGCGGGCCTCGGCGGAGGGGTCATCCTGACCCCGGTGCTGGTCCTCTTCTTCGGGATCCCGTTCGGGGAGGCGGTCGGCGCGAGCGCGATCAGCGTCCTCGCGACGTCGACGACCGCGGGCGCGGCGTACGTGCACGACCGGCTCACCGACTTGCGGATCGGCAACTTCCTCCAGATCGCCACGGTCCCCGGCGCGCTCATCGGGGCCGCGGCCACGGTCGTGCTCGCGGACACGAGCTACGTGCCCTACCTCCTGATCGCGCTCGGTCTCGTCCTCTTGTCGACGGTGCCCGGAACGGTCGCGATGCGCCACGAGACGGCGCCCCCGACCACGCCCGGCGACCCGGTCTCCCAGCGTCTGCGCCTCGAGGGGAACTACTACGACCGCCTGCACAAGAAGGTCGTTCACTACAAGGGGCAAAGCTCGAACCAAGCCCTTGGCGTCATGTTCGGCGCCGGGATCGTGGCGGGGCTCTTCGGGATCGGTAGCGGGGTGCTCAAGGTGCTCGCGCTCGACCGGGCGCTGCGCCTGCCGATGAAGGTCTCGACCGCGACCAGCAACTTCATGATCGGGGTCACGGCCACGGCGGGCATCGGGGTGCTCTTCGCCGGCAACCTCATCATCCCCATGATCGCCGCGCCGGTGGCGATCGGGACGACACTCGGCGCCTACGGAGGCAGCCGGCTCCTCCCGTACCTCACGAACCGGCTGATCCGGTGGGTCTTCGTCGTCATCCTGGTCGTGCTCGCGGTCGAGACGATCGTCCGGGGAGCGCTCGGAGTATGAGCGAGCAAGACCCGGCCCTCTCCGCGCTTCCGGTCGACCCGACGTTCCCCCCGTCGGCGTACGAGCGGGTATCCACCCTCCTCCGCAGCGGGGTCAGCGGCTTCTTCATCCTGGCGACGATCGGCATGATCACCGCGTTGATCCAGCATCCGTCCGAAACGGTGAGCCAGCTCACCGCCTCGAACCCTGCGACCGACTACGGCTCGGTCGGCGCCTACCTGCAGCAACTGTTCCAGCTGCATGGGGACGCCGTCATCCTGATCGGGATCTTCCTGATGATCGGCGTCACGGTGGGGCGCGTGGTCTACGCCATGATCGACTTCTACCGGGGGGGCGAGAAGGCGCTCGCGCTCGTCTGCGGGACCGTGGTCACGCTCCTGGTGGTGGGACTGTTCGTGGTAGGGCCGTTCGTCCGATAGGCGGGGCATCCAGGATCACGCGTGCGAAGGAGTTCGAAGCGGGAGGGAGGAGAACGATGGTCGGAAAACTGAGGATCGGGGTCGCCGTGAAGCACGGAGTCGACGTGTCGCTCACACGCGCGGACCGGGCGAGCGGGCTCGTCCAGCTTTCAAGCGCGCCGCGGAAGACGAGCGATTTCGACAAGAACGCCGTCGAGGAAGCGGTCCGCATCCGGGAGAAGCACGGCGGCACCGTGACGGCGATCTCGGTGGGGGGACCCTCCGCCAAGGAAGCCCTGCGCGAGTCCGTCGCGATCGGGGCGGACGAATCCGTCCTCGTGACGGCGGACGGCTGGGCCGAGTGGGACACCCGGGCGGTCGCCCGCCTGTTGGCGGCCGCGACCCGGACCCTCGGGGGATTCGACCTCTTCCTGGTCGGCGACGGAAGCACCGACCATTTCGCGGGCGTGATCGGCCCGCGGCTCGCCGCCGAGCTCGGCGTCGCCGACATCGCGGGCGCGCGGCGGATCACGATCGAACCGGAGGCGCTGGTCGCGGAGAAGGACCTCGAACGCGAGATCGAGGTCGTTCGGGCGCGCTACCCCGTCGTGGTGAGCGTGGGGCAGGAGATCAACACTCCGCGGGTCCCGACGTTCATGGCGAACCTCAAAGCGTCGAAGAAGGAGCCGAAGGTCCTCGGGCTCGCCGACCTCGGCGTTACCGCTGAGACCCTCGCTCCGGCCATTGTGATTGAGAAGGTCGCGGTCCCTGAGATCCCGCGGAAGCAGGTCACGGTGACGGGCGCCTCGCCCGATGAGGTGGCGCAGCGCCTACGGGACGCCCTCCGGACCGAGGGGGTGCTCCCATGAGCGGCGAGGTCGTCCTCTGCTACTCGGAGGAGCCCGAGCTCGCGCTCGACCTTGTCCGCCTCGCCCGGCACGCGACGCCGGCGGACGGAAGCCGTGTCCATGCGGCCGTCCTCCCCGGAGCCCCCGCCGATGCGGGAGAGCGGCTCGGGAAGGCCGGGGCACACGTCGTCCACACGGTCGCCGGAACGGCCCACACGGACCCGCACGCGACCGCCGAGACGCTCAAGATGCTGGTCTCGGCCGTCTCGCCCACCCTGCTTCTCGTCGCTTCGACCAAGCGGGGCCGCGAGGTCGCCGGTCGGCTCGCCGGCGCGCTCGATCTCCCCGCGGCGACGGGCGTGACCGCCGTGCGCGTCGAACCGGACGGGGTACGCGTCGAGCGCGAAGCACTCAGCGGGAACGCGGTCGCCGTCGAGCGGCTCGTCCGACGGCCCGCGGTCGTCGCGATCCTCCCCGGCACGACCGCCCCGAGCATTTCCGACGGTGCGGCCGCAGAGCAGAAAGCCCACACCGCCCCAACGACCGCTCCGCTCACCGAACGCACCGAGGTCCGTCCGAAGGCGGGCGGCCAGCTCGAGATCGAGAAGGCGGATCGGGTCGTCACGATCGGCCGGGGCCTGAAGAAGAAGGAGGACCTCGCCCTCATCGAGTCGCTCGCGACAGCCCTGAAAGCCGAGGTCGGCTGCACCCGACCGCTCGCCGCGGAAGCGGGCTGGCTCACGGACGACCACTGGATCGGCCTCACGGGCCACCGGGTCCATCCGAAGCTCTACGTCGCGGTCGGAGTGTCGGGGGCGGTCCAACACCTCGTGGGCATGCGTTCGTCGAAGCTGGTCGTGGCGATCAACAAGGACCCGAACGCCCCGATCTTCGCCCAGGCGGACTACCGCATCGTGGGAGATCTCTACCAGATCGTGCCCGCGCTGACCAAGGCCCTCGCGGGGTGAACACCGAACGCGCGGGTCCGCAGTAACTAACCGGCGGGCCGGCGGCCGCGTCCGAGAGGCCTAGACGCACCCGGTCGGCTTCGGCGCGCCGGCGACCTTGCACGCGCCGTGGGCGGGGCCGTCGCTAAAGAGCTCGTACATCCGCTCGAGCGTGATGCCGGTCGTCTTCGTGATGATCTTGAGGGGCGGGCAGACCCCGTACGTCTCCCAGTACTGCCGGAGGTACCGGACCAGCTTCCAGTGGTCCTCGGTCAGTTCCTTGACCTCCGTGAGGTTACCCGCCAGCCAGCGGGCGACGTCGTCGTTCCAGACCTCCGGGTTCTGCAGGAACCCATCTTCGTCCAAGCTGAGGGTCTTTCCCGCGACGTTGAACTCACCGGGCACCGTAACTGGAGTCATTTCCGCTACCGAGCCGATCGCGACTCGGAACACCGACCGGGCTCAGGATATAACCCCTCGGGCGGAAGGCCAGAAATCAGGCCCGGCAAGACCGTCTTCACGGCGTCAAGATGAAGCCCTCCGGTCACTCTCGACTCCCGGCCGATGCTGGTCGACCTCCTTGTCCGCGGTAAGGTGGCGCTGGTGTTCGGCGGCGGGGCCCAGGCTCGAGCGCGCTCGACGGCCCTCGCCCGCGAAGGGGCGCGGGTCGTCCGGGTCCCGGAACCATCGCCACCCTCGTCCACAGCGAGAAAGCGATCGGCCGAAAAGGCGGTGAGCCCGCGGACCGACCCGATCCGTCTCATGAGGCAATACCGGCCGGCCCTGGTTGTCTCCGTCCTGATGGACGAGCAACGGAACCGGGCGATCGCTGACGCCGCCCACGCTGTCGGCGCCCTGGTCCACGTTTTCGATAAACCCGCACTTTCGGATCTCGCGATGCCGTCCGTCGGCTCCGCCGGACCGATCCGGGTGGCGGTCTCCACGTCCGGACAAAGCCCGGCGATGGCCGCGATCCTACGGCGACGCCTCGAACGGCGGATCCGCCCGGAGGACGTGGCCCGGGTGCGCCTGCAGAAGCGCCTGCGTGGGCCGATCTTCCGCTCGCTCCCGGAGTTCGAGATGCGCAAGGAGGCGATCTACCGGATCCTGCGCCATCCGGAGATCGGGAGGCTGCTCCGTGCCGGCCGGAGCCGAGAGGCCGAGACGGTCGCACGGCGCGTGATCGACTCGCGTGCGCGTCGGCGCGCGCCGTCCCGAGCCAGGGGGCGCTGATGAAACGGGGGAAGGTCTACCTCGTCGGGGCCGGACCCGGTGACCCGGGACTCCTCACCCTTCGCGCCCGGGAGCTGCTCGGGCGGGCCGACGTCGTCCTTTACGATGGGCTCGTGAGCCGTGGGGTGCTTCGGTGGATCCCCCGCACCGTGCAGAAACGACGGGTCGCCAAGGGGCCGACCCGCCGCGACCGGTTCCCCCAGTCCGAGATCGACCGCCTGATGGTCGCGGAGGCGACCGCCGGGAAGACGGTCGTCCGACTGAAGGGTGGGGACCCGCTCCTGTTCTCCCGCGGGGGAGAGGAGGCGGAGTGGCTGCGGGCCCACGGCATCCGTTTCGAGATCGTGCCGGGCGTCAGCTCGGCGCTCGCCGCCCCGGCGTACTCCGGGATCACGTTGACCGAACGCGGGCTCGCCTCCTCGGTCGCGTTCGTCACCGGTCACGGGAGCGACGCGCCGCCGCAGCACGACGTGGACTGGACCCGGCTTGCTCACGGGGTCGACACGCTCGTGATCATGATGGGCGTCGCGACCCTGAAGACGGTCGCCGCTCGCCTCCGCGCCGCGGGCCTCGCGGCGGAGACGCCGGTCGCCGCGATCCAGTGGGGCACAACCCGCCGTCAGCGGAGCTGGCGATTCACGCTCGAGGAGGCGGCGCGAGGCGCAGTGGCGGCACGGATCGAGTCTCCGAGCGTGCTCGTGATCGGACCGACCGTACTTCGGGCGTATCGGCGGAACTGGTACCCCCAGGAGCGGCGCTGGGCGTCCCCCGGCTTCCTCCGAAC
>JAKACD010000091.1 GCA_021821785.1 Thermoplasmata archaeon | reverse complement strand
CGCCGCATGCGCGAGGAGGACGTACTCGGGGTAGGTGGAGCCTTTCGAGCCGAACGCTCCGCCCGTATCGGTCTGCACCACCCGAACCGACTCGGCCGGGAGGTTGAGGGCGCCGGCAAGGCCGTGCCGCACCGAGAAGACCGACTGGGTCGAGGCGAAGAGCGTGAGACGGCCCCCGTCGAAGCGGGCGACCGCCCCCCGGGTTTCGAGGGGGTTGGCCGCCACGCGGGCGATGCGGAACGACTCGCGGATTTCGATCTCCGCCTCGGAGCGGTCGAACTCCGCCCCGAGAAGGTACTCGGCCATGACGTTCGAGGAGAGGTCACTATGGATCGGCGGGGCGGTCCGCGCGGAGGCGAGGTCGGGCACCGGTGCCAGCGGCTCGTACTCGACCTCGACCGCTGCGGCCAGGTCCTCGGCCTGGGCGGCGGACTCCGCGAGCACAGCCGCGACCGGTTGCCCGACGTAGTTCACGATCCCCTGGGCGAGGGCCGGTTCCGTGACCCCCGACATCGACCCGCTGGCGCCCTCGCCGGTCGCGGGCAGTACGGCGCGAAGGGACGTCCCGTCGAAGGACGCGCCGCGGACCCGAGTCACCCGGGCCCTGGCGTAGATGCTGCGCGTGACCCGGAGATGAAGTAGGCCGGGGGGCCGCAGGTCGTCGACGAACCGTCCCCGACCCCGCACTAGGTCGGTGTCGCTGGTCGACGTGTTCTCGCCCCCCGGAGATCCCAGGAGAGGGTGGAGCGGCCTTCAAGCTTGTCGCTGGTCCGGGCCCAGGAGAACGCCGTTCGAACGAGGCCGGCGGCCCCGAAACAGGCTCCGTCTTCTCCCATAAGGTCGATTCCGGGTGACCTACGGTTAATCCTCCCCCGGGCAACCGTATTTTCCATCGGCCGCGGCCCCAGGCTGCCGGGTTCCCAGGGGGCGAGGAGTACGGTACCCACCGGACGACACTACCGCACGAAGGTCGAGGTCCTACGCGACCTTCTCGAAGCGACGCGTCAACAGGAGGGGAAGACCCGGATCATCGGTCGGGCCAATCTCAATGAGATTTCGTTCGAGCGGTACGCCCTCCTGGCGCTGACGGAAGGTCTTCTCGCGCGGGCCGAGCGCGGTTTCCGCATCACTCCCCTCGGAGAGGCGTGGGTCGGGGCGGCGAATCGCATGCTCACAAAGCAGGACGAGTTCCAGCGCGCGCTGAAAGACCTGACCCGGCTCCGGGCCCCACACGAGGGCCCGCGCTCACCGGGGCTCTTGGTCCGCGACGAGATGTGGACCCTGAAGCTCCTCCCCGCGCCCCTCCGCGGCGTCGAGCTCGCGGCGGGTTCGAGCGGAATCTCCGGGGGGCACCGTGTAAAGACCCCGCCCCCGCCGCAAGCTCCGACCGCAGCCTTGACCGAGCCGTTGGCGGCCCCGGGCCCCGCCTCTCCCCCATCCGCACACGCCCGCCCAGGGCGGGGCAGGTCCGAGGGAACGATGTTCGATACCGGGCTCCTGCCGAAGTGATCCCGACCCTTCCCATCTAGGCGGAGAAGGGGTCGATCCCTGCCTTCAGTCGAGCTCGCGGACGATCTCCGCTGGAGCGCGTCGGGGGGTCAGCGGAGGCTCCTCCGCCCCGTGGCCGACGGGAACGATCGCCACCGGGAAGAGGTCGGGCTCGGAGCAGGCCCGACGAACTTTCTCGTCGTCGAACGCGCCGACCCACGTGGAGGCGAGCCCTTCGTCCGTCGCCGCCAGATTCGCGTACGTGGCGGCAATCGTCGCGTCCTGCACGCAGTACAGGTGCTCCCCCCGAATCCCCTACTTCGCTCGTGAGCGCACCGGGTCGGCGAAGAAGACGAGATCGACCGGCGCACTCGCGACGAACTCCTGGTTCTGGGCCGCTTCCGCGAGGCGGCGACGTCGGGCCTGGTCCCGGACCACGTAGACCCGAACCGCCTGGAGGTTCCCCGCCGAGGGGGCGCGGACCACCGCGTGAAGGATGCGGTCGATCGCATTTCGGTCGATGGGCTCCGAGGTGTACGCGCGGATGGATCGCCGCCGCTCGATGACGTCACGGAACTCCATTTTCCCTCCCGCGGCTTCGAAGGCCGCCCCCATCCATAGTCGCGGGGTGAACCCGACCCCACATCATTGACCGTTCCGCACCGGGGCCAAGGGGCTCGCTCCGGAATCCCGCGTCGCGCGACAGAGCGAAGTACACCCCCCTGATGGCCGCGGCATGCCGGACGGCCCGCGACCGCGGCGAGCGATCGGGGACCCGCCACGTCGGGTTAGGTCACGTCACGTTCCGGCCCCGATCGTTCACCGCACCCCAAGGGACCGCGCGGGCGGTGGGGACCGACGGTGCGTTCTCACGGTACGCTCCGGCCCGGGGAGGTTCGGGTGTTGACGAAACTTCGATCCGACGGCGGGCCGGAATCGCCCTCGGCCGAGAATCCTCGCGCGAGCGGCCGGTGGGACCGGACGGTGCTCTCCGCGACCCGCGCGGCGCGGGGCTTCGGCGCCGGCGCCCTTTCGATCGTGATGGCGATCGAACTCGCGGCGGCGGGGTACTCCCCCCTCCTCGTAGGGGGCCTCTTGGGCCTCGCCATGGCCGGCGCCTCCACCTGGTCGATTCTCGTACCGCGCCTCGTGCATCGGATCGGCCGTGGTTCGGTCTTCACCCTCGGTTCGGTCGCGCTCGCCGCCGGGGGGCTCCTCCTGTGGCTCGACCTCGCGAATCCGATCGTGGTGATCGTGGCGCTCTTCCTGGGAGGGATCGTGGCCGGCTCGAGCGACATCAGTCCGCTCGGGGCGCTCGAACAGACCGCGCTGGCCGATGTAACCCCCGACCGGGAGCGCACCGTGAGCTTCTCCCGCTACAACCTCATGGGCTACGTGGGCGGAGCCTTCGGCGCGCTCGCGGCCGGCCCGATATCGGGGTTCCGGTTCGGGGGTCTCACGGGCCTGCCGTTGTCCCTCGGCGATGCGGACTTCCTGCTCTACGCCCTGATCGGGGTCGGACTCCTGCCGGCGTACGCCGCGCTGAAGCGGTCG
>JAKACD010000027.1 GCA_021821785.1 Thermoplasmata archaeon | reverse complement strand
GAAGAGCAGCTGGAGCTCAACCTGCGGCCCCATCCGTACGAGTTCTACCGGTACCTCGACGTATAGGGGGCGGGATCCACCGCCCACGACCAACCCTTTCAAGGCGTCCGAGCTTCGGCTCGGCCCCGTCATGCCCGCCGCTCATCTCTGGTATCAGGGCCGGATCTTCACCGGGCGGCGATTCGCGGAGGCGCTGCTCGTCGACGATGGGCGCGTGATCGTGGTCGGACCGATCGAGGAGGTCCGTCGGTCCGCCCCGACCGGGACCGAGGTCCACGACCTCGCGGGCCGTTTCCTCATCCCGGGCCTCATCGACGCTCATCTCCATCTTCTCGAGACCGCCCGGATGCGCACGAGCCTCGATGTGCGAGGGGCCCGATCGTTCGAGGCGCTCGCGGAGCGGATCCGTGCGTGGGGACGCGACCACCCGAGGGGTGCCATCGTCGGGGGCGGCTGGGAGGCCGAGCAGTTCGCCGAGGGCCGGCCCCCGGACCGTGAGGTGCTCGACCGCGCCGAGCCGGATCGGCCCGTCGTCCTGTACCACACGAGCGGCCACTCGGCCCTGGTGAGCGGAGCCGCGCTCGCCGCGGTCGGCATCGACGCCGCAACGCCCGACCCGCCGGGCGGGCGGATCGGTCGGCGGCCGGACGGGAGTCCGAACGGCCTGCTCTTCGAGGACGCGATGCGTTCGGTCGGAACGTTCGTATCGGCCGAGTTCCCGCCCGACCCGGCAACCCTCGGCTCGACGCTCGAATCGCTGCCGGCGCTCGGCCTCACGACGGTCGCCACGATGAGCGCCGGGGCCGTGGAGTCGCGGATCCTTCGGGAGCTCTCGGGCGGGGCGCGACCGACCCCCCGGGTCCGGGTCTACGCGCGTCTCGCCCGGCTCACCGACTTCTCGGACAGCGAACTGACGCCGAGATACCCCGACGGGCGCTTCGGGGTGATCGGCGTGAAGGCGTTCACGGACGGCGCGTTCGGCCCCCGGACCGCCTGGCTCTCGGAGCCGTACGCCGATCGGCCCGAGACGGACGGCCTTCCCGTGGGGAGCGAGCAAGAGCTCGCGGAATCGATCGCGGCCGCCGCCGCCCGCGGGCTCGCCCCCGCGCTCCATGCGATCGGTGACCGCGCGGTCGCCCGGGCCCTGAGGCTCGTGGCACCGTGGGTCGGGAAGACCCCCGGCCCCGCGCGCATCGAGCACGCCGCGCTCACCCCGCCGGCCATCCTCGGGGAGCTCGACCGGATCCGGCCGGCCCTCGTGGTCCAACCCGGATTCGTGTGGAGCGACGCGTGGCTCGGCGAGCGACTCGGCCGATCCAGAGCCCGGTGGGCGTACGCGTTCCGCAGCCTGATCGATCGGGGTCACCTACTCGCCGGCTCGAGCGACGCTCCGTTCGACCCGATCGACCCGTTCCGGGGGCTCGCCGCACTCCATTGTCGCCGTGACCCGCTCGGCCGGTCGGCGAACCCGGCGCCGGAGGAAGCGCTCTGCGCCGAAGAGGCGTTCGCCGTGTATACTGTGAACGGCGGACGGGCGCTGGGCGAGGACGATCTTGGGCGGCTCGAGCCCGGCGCGCGAGCGGACCTCGTGATCGTGGATGCTCCCGATGCTGGGCGGGCCATCCAGGCGGGCGCCTCGGGTGTCCGAGAAACCTGGGTCGCGGGTCGATGCCTCTACGCGCGCCCGAACGGGAGCGGGGGATAGCGTCTAAACCCCCGCGCGGGCTGGGCGGGTCCGTGTCGACGCCCCCTCCCAGCGTGCCCGACCAGAAGGAGTTCTCCCCGACCATGCGGGTCGACGTGCTGGTCTCCGACTGGAAGGCGGCGCTCTCCCCCGAGCTTCCGGAGGAGGAACGGGAGCGGGAGCTCTACGGCCAGGCATGGGAAGCCTACCTTGCCGGCGACTACGGATTCGGTCTTTGGTGCTGGCACGAATGCGACCGCCTCACGAACAACTTCAACGGCAACATCCGGGAGGTGACCCGGGTCGTCGGGCCGGGCCGCTACTTCGGCTTCTCCCACCGCCGGGTGGTCGCGCTCGCGGTCCCGATCGAGCGGATCTACCGCCCCCGCAAGGGGGACATGAGCACACCCCGGACCGACGCGTTCGTTCTGCCCCACTACCAGGTCCTCTGCGTCTACCTGGCCCATGCCCAGGCCGGCGACCCGAAGGCGAAGGCGCTCCTCGAGATTGCCTTGGGAGAGCTCGAGGACCGACGTCGGGCCGATGCGTTCCTGAAGCACTTCGAGACGTTCCGCGACCTCTACGCCCGGACCACGGCGTCGTCCAGCGCGCCCGCGGCCCCGGCGAGCGGCCTCCCGGCCGCTCCACCGCCGACCCCGGCCGCCGAGGGAACCCCGCCCAAACGGGGCCGGCGCGCCGCGGCGAAGTAGCCGAACGGTCCGGCCGAGCGAAGCCTACTAAAGTCCCTCCTCCTCGGGGCCTCCGGAGCGATTCCGATGCGAGCCGTGGTGTTGGGGGGCGGAGGGCTGACCGGACGATGCACCGTGCGTGACCTCGCGACGGGCGGGGTCTTCGACCAGGTCGTCGTCGCCGACCTCGACCGCGCCCTGGCCGAGGCCGCCGCCAAGGCCGCCGGTCCCAAGGCGAGCGCGACCTCGCTCGATGTGCGGGACCGCGCGGCGGTCGTCGCGCTCCTGAAAGGGGCGGATGTCGTCGTGAACGCCGTCCAGTACACCTTCAACCTCGCGGTGATGGAAGCGGCCCTCGAGGCGCGCGTTCCCTACCTCGACTTCGGTGGACTCTTCCATATGACCCGGCGCCAGCTCGCCCTCGACGCGGCGTTCCGGACGGCCGGCCGCATCGCCATCCCCGGCCTCGGCCAGGTCCCGGGGGTCTCGAACGTTCTCGCGATGGAGGCGACCGGGGACCTCGATCATGTGGAATCGATCGTGATCCGGGACGGCTGGCGGGACCTCACCGTCGGTGGGCCGGAGATCTCGTTCACCTGGTCGCCCAGCACGTTCCTCGACGAGATGATCCTCCCCGCGATGGTCTTCGAGAACGGGGGATATCGCGAACAGCCCCCGATGAGCGGGGCGGAGGAGTTCGACTTCGCGCCCCCGGTCGGTCGCACGCGTGTCTACCGGACCCTGCACTCCGAGCCGGCGACCCTGCCCGACAGCCTGAAGGCGAAGGGGCTGCGCCACTGCGAATGGAAGGAGGGAGGTCCGGGCATCGAGGTGCTCCGGACGATGTCCCTGCTCGGGCTCGGTTCTGAGGAAGCGCTCCCGGTCGGTGGCGCCCGCGTCTCGCCCCGCGAGTTCACCCTCGCCCTCCTGAAGCGCGGGAAGCTCCTCGGCGCTCCCGAGGGGATCACCGTGAACGACTGGGAGGTCTGCGACCTCGAGATCTCGGGGACGAAGGACGGCCGTCCGGTCGTCCGCCACGCGCTCGCCCGCTTCCCGCCCCGCCCCGACTGGCACCTTACCGCGACCGAGTACGCGGTCGGTGTCGCGGGGGCGATCGGCGCCGAGCTCATCGTCCGGGGCGAGATCCGGGCCACGGGGGTGGTTCCCCCGGAGCGGTGCGTACCGCCCGGCCCGTTCCGGGCGGCGCTCGCGGCCCGCGGCATCGTCACCACGATCACGCCTCCCGAGCCTCCGCTGCCGGCGGCGCGTACGTGAGGAAATGCGGGTTTCCTAGGCAAATCTGATGCTTTCTAGCCCATTTTAGGCTGAACAAGCAACCTATTCCTAATATTTCGCGCGTTGAACCTAATACAAATTAGCTCGTTAGTTACGTTCCATTTGTAATATGATTCATTCTCTTGCTAAGCCAATTATATATAGCCTCCTCGGGGTGGATGCGGCGCCCGAGATGGTTTCTGTATGGCGGAGATGGAACCCGCCCCGTCGTCGACGTTCCCCCCGAAGGGAGCCGACGCTCGTACGCTGAACCCCCGGGCCGACGCGCTCGCCCCTTCCCGCACCGCCGAGGATGCGGCGGTGCCGACCCCTTCGCTGCCCGCGCCCACCCCTCGCGAGGAGGGGGTCAAAGAGCCGAAGGAGACGAGGGAACCGAAGGAGCAGCGCGAGCCGAAGGAAGTCCGGAAGGAGGAGGCGAAGAAGGAGGCGGCGAAGGAAGTCGCCCCCGTGGCCCCCGCCGAGAGCGAGGCCCCGAGCCTTCCTGTCACCGTCGCCCGGCTCGTTCCGAAGCTGAAGAAGAGCGCGAAGCTGTTCGAGGAAGGGAAGAAGCGGATCCCGAACTCATCGAGCTCGCTGATCCGGGTCGCTTCCTACGATCCGGTGCCTCCGTTCATCGCCCGCGCGAAGGGCGCGCGGATCTGGGATGAGGACGAGAACGAGTATCTCGATTTCAACCTCGCCTACGGCGTTCTCATCAACGGCCATGCCCCGAGCGAGCAGGTCCGCGCGGTGCAGGAGGTGGCCCAGTTCGGCTTCCACTTCGCGAGCCCGACCGCGCTCGAAGTGGAGGTCGCGAAGCTGTTCCAGAAGCTCGTACCGAACGCCGAGCGCGTCGCGTTCTGCTCGAACGGTTCCGACGCGACCATGAACGCGATCCGGATCGCGCGGGCCGTCACCGGCAAGGACGCGATCCTGAAGTTCGAGGGGCACTACCACGGCCAGCACGACCTCGCGCTGATCAGCGCGGAAGCCCCCCCGATTGTGGCGGGGCTCGACGAGTACCCTCGCCCGCTCCCGAACTCGGCGGGGATCCCGCCCGGGGTCACCGACTACGTGATGGTCGCCCCGTACAACTCCGTGGTGGCGTTCGAGCGGATGGTGCGGCGCTACCGGGACCGGCTCGCGGCGGTCATCCTGGAGCCGGTGATGGCGAACGCCGGCGTGATCCCGCCGGCGCCGGACTATCTCAAGCGCCTGGTCGAGATCGCCCACCAGAACGACATGCTGGTGATCTTTGACGAGGTCTTCACCGGCTTCCGGGTCGCTCCGGGCGGTGCCCAGCAGCTCTACAGCGTCGAGCCGGACATCTCCTGCTGGGCGAAGGCGCTCGGCGGCGGCGTCCCGGTCTCGGCGGTCTCAGGGAAGGCCGAGTACATGGACCTCATCGCCCCGGGGCGGATCAGCTTCGGTGGGACGTACTTCGCGAACAACCTGTCGATGGCCGGCACCCTCGCGAACCTCAAGATGCTCCACCGGGGGGGCGAGGAGCTCTACGCCCGGTTCGGGCGGCTCACCGAGAAGCTTGCGAAGGGGCTCGAGGAAGCGGCCGCCGACGCGAAGATCCCGACCCTCGTTCAGTACGTGAACGGGATGCTGCAGTTCTTCTTCACGCGGCGCAAGAAGATCTCGAACTACCGGGAGTCGCTCCAGATCGACTGGAACCTGTACCTCCGGCACCACCAGCTCCTGCTCGACAAGGGGATCTACATCCACCCCGACAACTACGAGCGGATCACCTTCTCGAGCGCGCACACGGAGAAGGACGTCGAGAAGTTCGTTAGTGTCGCGAGCGAGACGCTGAAGGAGCTCCGGACGCTGCCCCGCGATTACCTTCCGTAACCGCGGACCGGCCACCCTGAGAAGCGGGTTTAATAGGCCGGCTCGTTCGAGGGGAGGACGCCGACCGGGACGATCCGCTCGCCCCGGGGCGCACAGGTCAGGGATGGGACGGAGTCTTTTCGACCTCGCGATCTTCATCGGTAAGCGCCTCCTCTATCTCATCCCCGTACTGTTCGGGGTCGTCGTCATCACCTTCTTCTTCACCCACCTCGCCGTCAGCGACCCTTGCTCGATCTGGTTCCCGCGCTCGAAGCCGGCGACCCTCGCGGCGTGCCGGATCACCTTCGGGCTGAACCAGCCATTGTGGGTGCAGTTCTGGGACTACCTTTCGAACCTCCTCTCGGGGAACTGGGGGACCTCGCCGCAGGGCGTCCCGGTCTATTCGACGATCGCGACCGCGCTGCCCGCGACGGTCGAGCTGGTCCTCGCCTCGCTCGTGCTGATGATCTTCATCGGCATTCCCCTCGGCGTCGTGGCCGCGAGCGCCGCGGGCCGCTGGGGCGACCACCTCGTGCGGATCTTCTACCTCTCGGGGTGGGCGACCCCGACGTACCTCGGCGCGATCGTGGCCGCGATCCTGGTCGCGCCGGCGCTCGGGCTTCCGACCTCGGGAGAGTACAACTCGTTCACTCCGCCGTTCCCCCAGGTCACCCACATGAGTGTGGTCGACGCGCTGCTCGCCGGGAATCTCCCGTGGGCGAGCGACGCGATGCTCCATCTCATCATGCCGGCGACGGTCCTCGCGTTCATCAACATGGGGATCGCCACCCGCATGACCCGCAGCTCGATGCTCGAGGTGCTCCCGCTCGATTACATCAACTCGGCCCGGATGAAGGGGCTCTCCGAGTTCGTCGTGCTCTACAAGCACGCGCTCCGAAATTCGCTCATCTCCACCACGACGGTCCTCGGGGTCACCGCGGGGGGCCTCCTCTCCGGGACGATCGTGGTGGAGGAGGTCTTCGCCTGGCCCGGGATCGGCTCCTACGCCTTCAATGCGATCACGGGCTACAACTTCGCCGGCGTGATCGCCATCGTGGTGGTCTTCGCGATCGGCGTCGTGGTGGGGAACCTGATCGCGGACATCCTCTACGGCATCCTCGACCCACGGGTAGAGTGGCGGTAGATGGCAGGCGGGTCGTCGTCCGAGGGAAAGTCCGGTCCCGTCGTGGCCGCCCCGGTCCGCCTTGGCGGCTCGGCGTGGCTCCGCTCGCTGCGCGACGGGACCCGGGGCTTCTTCCGGATCCTGTGGTCAAACCCCCTCTCGTTCATCGGGTTCCTTCTCGTCGTCGCCCTCGCGATCGCGGCGCTGCTCGCCGTGGTCGCGCCAAACCTCGTGCTCCCGTATCCACCGAACCAGCTCTCCACGGACTACAAGCAGCCGCCCTCGGCCACGCACTGGTTCGGGACGGACGAGCTCGGGCGCGACATCTTCTCGAACGTGCTCGCGGCGCTCCCGCTCGACCTCGCGATCGGGTTCGCGGTCGCGGGTGCTTCGCTGATCGTCGGCGGCGCCCTCGGCCTCGTCGCGGGGTACTGGGATCGGCCCGGTAGCCTCGGCGGGGTGCTCTCCGTGGTGATTATGCGGGTCACCGATATCTTCCTCTCCTTCCCGAGCCTGATCCTCGCGCTCGCCATCGCCGCTTCGATCGGCCGTACGGTCGACGGCGTGGTGCTCGCGATCTTCGTGAGCTGGTGGCCGTACTACACGCGCCTGGCCCGGGGCGAGGTCCTCTCGGTCAAGCACCAGCCCTACGTGATGGCGGCGCGCGCGGCCGGCGTCCGGGACCGCCGGATCGTGGTGCGCCACGTCCTTAGGAACGTGATCGAGCCGCTGGTCGTCTACTTCACCATGGACGTCGGGACCGTGATCGTCGTCTTCTCGACGATCGCCTTCGTGATCAACAATGTCCTGCCGTACCCGTCGGCGACCCCGGAGTGGGGTGTCATGATCCAGTTCTACGAGAACTTCGTCTCGACGCTCTGGTGGACCGTCCTCGCCCCCGGCGCGGCGATCTTCGTCACGGTCCTCGCCTTCAGTCTGCTCGGGGACGGCCTCCGCGACATCCTCGACCCCCGCAGCCGACGGGCCCAAGCGGCCGCCGGCGTCCCCACGCTCATCCCCACCGCCGGAGAGTCGTCGTGACGGAGCCGGTCCTCGAGGTCGAGCACCTGAGCGTCGACTACGTGGTCGGCGCCGGCCGGTTCCACGCCCTGCGGGACGTCTCCGTCCGGGTCGAGCGCGGGCACGTGGTCGGGATCGTCGGCGAGACCGGTTGCGGGAAGAGCACCCTCGCCCGCGCGATCCCGCGGCTCCTCCCCCGGCCCCCGGCGGAAGTGAAGAGCGGTCGGATCCGATTCAACGGGGTCGACCTGCTCGAGGTCCCCGCCTGGAAGCTCCCGACCGTGCGGGGCACCGGTATCGGGATGATCTTCCAGGAGCCGCTGAACTCCCTCAATCCGGCGTTCCGCGTTTCGGTCCAGATCGCCGAGGCGATCCACATCCGCAAGCTCCGCGAGGCCGGCGCGGCGACCCGGACGAGCTCGGGCGGGGAACCGTTCGACTACTCGCGCGGTCCCGAGGTCTCCCGCTCGGAGGCGCTCGGCCACCCGTTCGCGGTGGGCGGGACGGCGGCCGAGACGGTCGTCGAGAAGCAGGCGAACCGCCGCGCGACGCGGGAGGAGGTCCTCGAGTTCCTGCGCCTCGTCCGCATCAACGATCCCGAGACGATCGTGAATCTCTACCCGCACGAGCTATCGGGCGGGATGCGCCAGCGGGTGATGATCGCGATGGCGCTGAGCGCGCGCCCGTCGCTCCTCATCGCCGACGAGCCGACAAGCGCGCTCGACGTGACGATCCAGGCCCAGGTGCTGACGCTGATGAAGGAACTAATCGACGAGGTCCACGCGTCGATCCTGTTCATCACCCACGATCTCGGCGTGGTCGCCGAGATGGCCGACGAGATCGGGGTGATGTACGCGGGCCACCTCGTCGAGTACGGCCCCGTTCAGGAGATCTTCGAGCACCCCCGGCACCCCTACACCGCGGCGCTGCTCCAGGCGAACCCGACCCGGTACAAGGCCGACGGACCGCTCTCCTCGATCTCGGGGTCGGTCCCGAACCTCTCGCGGCTCCCGCCCGGCTGCCCGTTCCACCCGCGCTGTCCCATCGCGCGCCCCTCCTGCGGGGCCGACCCGGGGCCATCGCTTGAACTGGTACCGGGTGCGACCGATGGCCCTTCCTCGCACCGCGTCGCCTGCCCCTACTTCTCGGAGGTCGCCTCCCCCGTGTGACCGTCCCTCCGGTCCTCGAGGCGCTGGGCCTCGAGAAGCGATTCCCCCTCGTCCGCTCACTGCGCGAGACGTTCGAGCGACAGCCCGCCCGGGCGATCCACGCGGTCGACGGGGTCGACCTCGACATCGCCCCCCGCGAGACCGTCGGCCTCATCGGGGAGTCCGGCTCGGGCAAGACGACGTTCGGATGGCTCGCCGCGCGGCTCCACGAGCCGACGGGTGGCCGCCTCCGGTTCGAGGGCGAGGACATCACCCACCTCAAGGGCGAGGCGCTCCTGCGCTGGCGCCGGAACGTCCAGATCGTCTTCCAGGACCCGATCGGGTCGCTCAACCCGCGGCTCCGGGTCTGGCAGATCGTCAGCGAGCCGATCCGGGCCCAGGCCGCGCTCCACGGCGGCGTGGCGGAGGACGGCGGCGAGCGGTCCCGGCCGCGCCGCATCGGCCGTTCGGAGGCGCAGCGCCGCGTCGCCGAGCTCCTCCCGACCGTGGGCCTGCCGCCGGATTGCCTCTACCAGTACCCCCACGAGTTCTCCGGCGGCGGCCGCCAGCGGCTCTCCCTCGCTCGCGCGCTCAGCGTGAACCCGAAGCTCGTCATCCTGGACGAGCCGACGAGCGCGCTCGACGTCGCGGTGCAGGCGCAGATCCTCAACCGCCTCGTGACGCTCCAGCGCGAGCGGGGGCTTTCCTACCTCCTCATCACCCACAACGTGGCGGCGGTGCGGTACGTCGCCGACCGCGTGGCCGTCATGTACCTCGGCCAGATCGTGGAGATCGGCCGCGTACGCGACCTCCTCGAGCAGCCGGCCCACCCCTACACGAAGGCCCTGCTCGCGGCGGTCCCCGTCCCGAACCCGCGTCGACGCCGCACGCGCTACCGGATCGGCGGGGACGTCCCGACGCTCATCGATCCGGCGCCGGGCTGCCGCTTCGCCCCGCGCTGTCCGTTCGTGGTCGACCACTGCCGGACGGAGGACCCGCCCCTGCGGACGGTCTCGGAGTTTCCCGGCCGCCGAATCGCCTGCCACCGGGCCGAGGAGGTCGGATCGGTCCCGGCGGCGAGCTTCCTCACCACGACCGATGCGCCGCCCGGTGTCCCGGGCGGCTGAATGGGTTGGACGCGGGTTTCGATCCCCGTCTCTTCAGTTGGCGTACTGCGTGTTGAACAACATCGCGTACGGCTCCGCGCTCGCCATCGGATTCTGGATGACCCCGTGGACCCAGCTCGAGTAGACCGCGAAGGACGTCGGCACGACCAGCCAGATGTCCGTGTAGTTGTTGTACATCATGCTGGTCATCTGCGTGTAGTCGTTCGTCAGGTTCGTCGGGTTCGACTCCGCCGCGGCCTGGTAGACGAGCGTGTCCATCGTCGCGTTCGCGTACTGGGACATGCACATGTTCGCGCTCCCAAAGCTGTAGGCGTCGTTCTGGGTCCAGTCGTCCGGCGAGATGTAGTCGGACGTGTAGAACTCCTGGCCCATGAAGAACGGTCCGCCGTTCGTGCTTTCCTGCGACGTGCAGACCCCGGTCGACGGGTCGATCGTCTGCTCCTGGTAGAGCTGGTCCAGGGTGATCCCGACCGGGTTGATGGTCAGGTTGATCGCCGCGAGGTCGGCCGCGATGAACTGCGCGGTGTCGGCCCAGTCCGTGCCGGGCGTGATGTACGCGTAGTTGATCTTGAGCGACTTGCAGGCCCCGTTCGCGCACGGCGAGTTCTGGATCTCCTGCTGGGCGAGCGTGGGGTCGTAGGCGTACGGGGACAGGTTCTGCGGGTTGTAGTACGGGTACGACGGCGGTACCGGGCCGACCCACTGGCTCGCGTAGCCTCCGAACGCCTGCTGGATGATCTGCTGGTAGTTGATCGCGTGCGCGATCGCTTCCCGCACCGAGAGGTTGGTGAACGGGAAGACGTTCTGGTCGAGGTAGATCCACCAGGAACCGCTCGTCGCGCCGTAGACCGTCGAGAGCGGCTGGACGACGACGCACGGGTTCCCCTGCAGCTGGCTCACCGTGGAGGGGCCGATGTAGGCGAACGAAGCCTCGGCGGCCGCGCCCGTGGTGAGGTCGTTGATCGTCACCGCCTGCGAGCTCTGGAAGACGATCTGGACCGCGCTCTGGGCGGGCTGGATCATGTTGTTCCATGGCTCCTGCGCCGCGGCGGCCACGCCCCAATAGTTGGCGCTCGGGGTCAGCGTGTACCCGCCGCCCGCGAGGCCGTTGTAGTTCGAAAGGACGTACTGGCCCGTGCCCAAGGTGTGCGTCGACATGTAGCTGTTCGGCTGGGCATCGACGATCCCCCCGTGCGCATCGACCCATGCCGGATCGACCGCGTAGGAGTTCGGAGCCGAGATGGACGCGAGGAGATAGGTGTAGTTCGTGGCGAGATAGCCATACCCGAGATTGAGCTGGATCGTCAGGTTGTTGATCACCTGGAACGACTGGTTCGGTAGCTCCATCTGAGCGATCTCGGGGGAGGTCGGGTTGAGGAAGTTCCAGCTGTTGAGGTCCTGCGTCAGCGTGACGTTCGCCGCGGCCGTCGTCGTGTTGTTCGAGTAGTAGCTGAGCGGATTACCGGGGGTGAAGTTCGTGGAGTAGAAGTTCTGCTCCAGGATGAACTGGGAGGCCTGCTGCATTACGAGGTCCCGGTACAGGCTGTACCACTCGACGAACGCGTTGTACGGGTCGCCGTTCGAGAACTTGACCCCGCTGCGAAGGTGGAAGGTGTAGCTATCGAAACCGGTGCTGGGGTTGTACGATACCGACCAGTTCTTGGCGAGGACCCCAGAGAAGTTCGTGGAGCTCGACCCGTTGTAGTTCACAAGCCCCTGGTAGACCTGCTGGACCGCGGCCCAGCCCGGTGTCGAGAAGGTCACGGCGGGGTCGAGCGAATCGGGGATCTCGGCCTGGTCGATGATCAGGGGATTCGTCGACTTGAGCGGAGTCCCGCAGCTCGTTCCCGAGCTCGATGTAGTCGAGCGGGCCAGATAGAATCCTACACCCGCCAATACGACGATGACGACCACGACGATGACGATTACGTTCCTCCATTTCGGCTCCACAACACAACCCCCGGAACGAGGTGCGGAGGACCTCCCCCCACATAAACCCCTCGAAAAGACTATGCGACTCGGTGTCCGCGTCGAACCGCGGCAACATCTTTAGCGGGTCAGGGTTCCGCCGAGAGGAGGTCGTACCATGGACCATACGATGCTCATCAACGGTGAGTGGGTCGCGGCGTCGAGCGAGGAGACGATGCCGGTCGTAAGCCCGTTCGACGGGTCGGTGCTAGGGACCGTTCCCCGCTCCGCGCGCGAGGACGCCCGACGGGCCATCGATGCCGCCCGCGACGCGTTCGATCGCGGCTCGTGGCCGCGCCTTCCGCCCAAGGGTCGGGCGGAGGTCTTCCTCCGCGCCGCCCACCTCCTCCAGGAGCGGCTCGGGACCGTCGCCGAGCTCGAGAGCCGCAACCAGGGCAAGACGATCAAGCAGGCCGCCGACGCGGACCTCCCGTTCACGATCGACAACCTCGTTTTCTACGCCGGGGCCGGCCGAACGCTCGAGGCGAAGAGCCCGGCGGAGTTCACGGGAGACGGCACGACGATCTTCCGGCGCGAGCCGGTGGGCGTGATCGCGTCGATCACGCCGTGGAACTACCCGATCATGATGGCGGTCTGGAAGATCGCGCCCGCCCTCGTCGTCGGGAACACGGTCGTGCTGAAGCCGGCGAGCTACACGCCCCTCACGAGCCTCGAGCTCGGTCGGGTCTTTCAGGACGCGGGGATCCCGGCGGGCGCCCTGAACGTCATCACCGGCCCCGGGGCCGAGGTCGGCGACGAGCTCTGTCGCAATCCGAAGATCGACATGGTGAGCCTCACCGGCGACACCGCGACCGGCAAGAAGATCATGGAGGCCGCGAGCTCGACAGTGAAGCGGGTGCAGCTCGAGCTCGGTGGCAAGGCCCCGTTCGTCGTCTTCGACGACGCCGACGTCGCGGCGGCGGTCGAGGGAGCGATGGTCGGCGGGTTCGTCAACGGCGGCCAGGACTGCACGGCCGCGACGCGGCTCATCGTCCACAAGAGCGTCCGCGCGAAGTTCGTCCAGCACCTGCTCGAACGGGTCCGCGAGATCCGCGCCGGCGACCCCCTCTCGCGGTCCACTGACCTTGGACCGCTCGTGAGCCCCGTGCAGCAGAAGAGCGTCCTCGGATTCGTCGAGAAGGGAAAGAGCGAGGGCGCGAAGCTCCTCGCGGGCGGGACCGACCTCCGCGAGAAGTTCCCGAAGGGGGCGTTCGTCGCGCCGACCGTCTTCGACGGTGTCGCGTCCGATATGACGATCGCTCAGCGCGAGATCTTCGGCCCGGTGCTCGACGTGATCGAGTTCTCGACGTTCGACGAGGCGATCGAGATCGCGAACGGCGTCGACTACGGCCTCGCGGGCAGTGTCTGGACGAAGGACGTACGGACCGCGGTCAAGGCGGCGAATGCGCTCCGGTTCGGGGACGTCTGGGTCAACGACCACCTTCCGCTCGGCTCGGAAACGCCGCACGGGGGCTTCAAGCAGTCCGGCTTCGGCAAGGACCTCGGTACCGATTCCCTCGCCGACTACACGGTCGTGAAGAATATCTACATCGACCTCACCGGCCAGGCCCGCAAGGGCTGGCACTACACGGTCTACGGCGACCCCGCCTAGACCGGAGGCGCACCGTGATCGACGGGCTCCCCGCGGGCAGGAAGGGTCGGCTCTTCATCGGCGGCGAGTGGCGGCCGCCCACCGGCGGCGCCTACGTGCCGGTCGTGGACCCTTCGACCGGCCAGCCGCTGGGGGAGGCGCCGGTCGCCTCGGCCGAGGAGGCCCGGGCGGCAGTGGACGCGGCGGCCGACGTGGAGGAACGGTGGGGGGAGGTGCCGGGACACGAGCGGGCCCGCCTCCTGCGCGCCGTCGCGGCCCGGCTCGAGTCGGACCGCGAGACGATGGCCCGCCTGATCGCCTCGGAGGTGGGTAAGCCGATCGTCGAGGCCCGGGTCGAGGTCGACCGCGCGGTCGGGGTCTACCGGCTCGCCGCGGAGGAGATCCGCCATCTCGGGGGAGAGAGCTTTCCCGCGGACGCCTACGAGCGACCGGCGGGCAACGAACAGCGCTTCCTCTTCACCGTCCGCGACCCGATCGGTGTCGTCGTCGCGATCGGGCCGTTCAACTTCCCGCTGAACCTTCTCGCCCACAAGATCGCCCCCGCGCTCGCCGCGGGGAACCCGGTGGTCGCGAAGCCGACGAGCGCGGCGCCGTTCACCGCGCTCCGCCTCGCCGAGCATTTCGCCGCGGTCGGTCTCCCCGCGGGGGCGCTCAACGTGGTCGTCGGCCCCGGGCGCACGGTCGGGGACGCGCTGGTCGAGCATCCGCGCACTCGCCTCGTGACCTTCACGGGCTCGACGGACGTCGGCAAGGGGATCGCCGAGCGGGCCGGCCGCCACGCGAAGCGCGTGATCCTGGAGATGGGCGGGATGGACCCGTTCATCGTGCTGGACGACGCGCCGCTCGACCTCGTCGTCCCGGCGGCGGCGCGGGGCGTGTTCAGCTACTCCGGGCAGGTCTGCACCGCCTCGAAGCGCCTACTTGTCCAGGCGTCGATCGCCGAGAAGTTCGCCCACGCGCTCGCCGAGCGCGCCCGCGCGCTCCGCGTCGGGCCGGCGCTGGAGGAAACCACGGAGGTCGGTCCTCTGATCGACGCGGCGGCGGTGGCCCGCATGGAAGGGCTCGTCGCGGAGGCCCGCGGTGCGGGTGCCCACGTGCTGGCCGGCGGAAGCCGGTCCGGCGGGCCGGGGAGCTTCTTCGCCCCGACCGTGCTCGATGACGTGCCGCCCGAGGCCCGCGTCGTCCGGGAGGAGCCGTTCGGACCGATCGCCCCGATCCTCCGCTTCACGGACGTCGACGACGCCGTGCGCATCGCCAACTCCACGCCGTACGGTCTCCAGGCGGCGGTCTACACGCGGGACATCGCCCGGGGCTTCCGTCTCGCGAAGCGGATCCGGGCGGGCGGGGTCCACCTCAACGATCCCACGAACCTGCGCTGGGACGCCCTGCCGTTCGGCGGCGTGAAGGAGAGCGGCCTCGGTCGCGAGGGGCTGCGCTACGCGATGCAGGAGATGACCGAGGTCAAGCTCATCTCGGTCAACTACGCCTGACGGCGGGACCGCGCGGCCGGCGGCTCGTCGACGGGCAGGTGCGGGTTGGGGATCGGCGGGACCCCCGGGGTCGGCACGACGTGCTCGGGCCGGGCGTGGGGCTCCACGTGGCTCGCCGTCGGGGGGTGCACCGGGCCGGTGACCCGCGGCGACTCGACGACCGTGGTCTCGAGGCTCTTGATCGCGTCCACGAACGCCTCCAGCCCCCGCTCGAGGAGCTCATCCTCGATCACGAGCGGCGCCATGAACCGCAGGACCTGGTCCCAGGCGCCCGACGTGTGCATGAGGACCCCGCGGGCGAGGAGCGCTGCCCGCATCGCCCTCGCACGCTCGCCCCACGGGGCCCGTCCCGTCCGGTCGCGCACGAACTCGACGCCGAACATGAGTCCCCGGCCCCGCACCTCGCCGATCGACGGGTGGCGATGGGAGATCGAGCGGAACCGCTCCAGGAGCTTCGGCCCCCGCAGGCGGGTCCGCTCGATCACGTCGCTCTCGCGCAGGACGCGGAGGGTCGCCGCCCCCGCCGCGAGCGCGAGCGGGTTCGCGCGGTAGGTCCCGAGGTGGAAGCCGCGGGGGAGCTCCTTCACGAGGTCGTCCCGATAGGCGACGACCGAGAGCGGAATCCCGCCGCCGATCGTCTTCGCGATGCACAATATGTCCGGCGTGACGTTCGCATGCTCCACGGCCCACATGCGGCCGGTCCGGCCGAGGCCCGTCTGGATCTCGTCGGCGATGAGCAGGATCCCGTGGCGGTCGCAGAATTCGCGCAGCGACGGGAGGAAGTCGTCCGGGGGCACGACGTAGCCGCCCTCCCCCAGGATCGGCTCGACGAGGACGCTCGAGACCTGGTCGACCCCCGAGTAGGGGTCGTTGATGAGATGCTCGAGGTACTCGATCGTCCCCGCGGCGCCCTGGTGGGCGCCGAGAACCGGTCGGTACGGGTCCGGGTACGGCACGCGGATCACGGCGCCGGCGGGGAAGGAGGTCGTCGCGTGGTAGCGCCGCCCGCTCGTCAGGTGGACCGCGCCCCCGTGCACACCGTGGTAGGCCCCCGAGAAGGCGACGGTGCCCCGCTTGCCCTGCGCGAAGTCGGCGATGCTCACCGCGGTCTCGACCGCATCGCCACCGGTGACCGAGAAGAAGATCCGGCTGTGATGGCGGAGCCCGCCCGGAAGCGCCTCCTCGAGCTCGCGCAGGAAGTCGATGCGGGCCTCGGTCGGGAGCTCGAGCGCATGCCAGATCTTGGCGAGCTGTCCCTCGACGGCCTCCACGACCTTCGGGTGGCGGTGCCCCAGGTTGAGCACGCAGATCCCCCCGACCCAGTCGATGAACCGGTTCCCGTCCACATCCTCGATCGTCGCGCCGCGCGCGACCTTCGGCGCGATCGGGAAGTAGTGCGGATACCCGACGGCGTCCGTCTCCCATCGACCCTGGTCGTCGAGCAGGGCGCGCGATCGCGGGCCGGGCGGCGGATGGAGGATGCGCGGGGCGTCCGGGAAGCTGAGCCACTCCGACGGGTTCGTCATCGGACTCACCGCGGAGGGCGAGCCGAGGACGCCATATCAATCCTCGGAACGGGGGGGCGAATCCCGCGGGTCCTTCCCGGGGTCCGTCCGACCGTGGTGGTGCGCCCCGACCTTTCTTAGTTCTCCGAGGAGAGCGAGGAACAGCCACTCGACCGCGTACGGTCCCGGGAGGAGCAGCTCGAGCGCGAAGCGCCAGGGAACGCGGACCGTGGGGAGGTGCGTGCGGCCGGTCCAGATCGCCTTCGAGAGCCG